>NZ_JBFRSN010000589.1:0-5169 GCF_041473595.1 Vibrio sp. 10N.222.46.A1 | reverse complement strand
ATTGGCCCTTCCCAATAGGGTACAGACAGTGGCATTTTTGCTTCTGGATTGAGTGCCGAGACGGTCAGTTCGATTTGTTGAGTTGGAATCGAAACTTGCCATTCTGTTGGATAATCGCGTCCGTCGATTTCTGTTTGCTTGATAGCGGTTAAGCGGATGTCTTGCTGCTTAATCGCGATGCCAGAGCCATTTTGTTTCATCAGCCTTGCATGGGAATAACTGGCTTTGCCTGTTGTTGAGTTTCGAAGTTGAAATACCACCAAGCTGGTTTCATCACTCAGCCTTAGCGCAAACCAATCCCAACCTTGTTGCGAGTCGAGTAAAAACTGAGAGCTCCATTCTCTGTCTATCCAACCTTTGCCAGAAACCAGATGGGTTACTCCATCAATAGTTACCTCGCCCGATACATTAATGAATGGTTGACTGTAGTAGTAGGAAGCCACTTTGCCATCGCTACTTTTAGTGCTGTAGCCTTGTACGCCTTGCTTTTGATAAGGCGCGTTGCTGGTTAACTTAAGCGAGTAGCCAAACTGATCTGAATTAGCGTCCAAGGTTGCGGGGAATAGATCATCGCTTGAAGAGTTCCATTGCCAGTCATCAAGATAGACACGAAATGGGGAAGTGCTGACACCCGCCAGTTCAGCTTGGTCACGTGACCACTTTTCATCGGCGTAGTGCTTATCTTTAGTGGTGACTGCGCTGTGTGCCATGTAGATTTGCTGACTTTGCCACGTAGTTTTCTTAGTGCTATTGCCACTTTCCAGTGGTGCAGCCGCGAAGCGGAATTGTGTCCACTGCACGCCTAACGCATTGCCGTCTTCATCAATTAAGTTTGCGGTTAAGTACCACCATTCATGACGAAAATTAGGGTGTGCTTGATGGTCGGCAGGGAAGGTGATCTCGATACCTTTTACTACCGGAGAAAATTGCGCTTGATCGATTGCCGTTTCATTCTCGGTTTGTGTTTCTGCGCCAAGTATCGAACCCATATTTTGAGCTGATGGTTGAGTTGACTCCTCATACCCTAAAAGGAGCAAGATGCCAAGTGTGAGAACGAAAACTCTCATTGTTCGATTCATCACAACACCTCGCTCTGTAAACTGGATACCACGGGTTTACTGACCAAACGCCACAGTGGAATCAAGGTCGCAAACACAGCCACTAGAATGGTGATGGCTGCGATGCTGAGTGCGTCACTCCAATTCCATACGTAATTTAAGCTCCAACCAAAGGCGCGCAGGGTAACGATGTCCGTCAACACATAACCGACCATAGCGCCGAGTGGTAAGGCGATAACCAGAGTGAAGGCGACCAGAACAACGATTTGTCCGACCACCATCGCCATCAATTTTTTCTGACTAACACCGAGCGCATACAACCTTGCAATCGCGGCTTTGCGTGCATCGAGCAACATGAAACAGGCGCAGAACAACCCTATCACCGCCACCATTAAAGTGACGCCATTAAGCGCCCGAGTGATGGCAAAAGTTTGTGAGAAGATATCTAAAGCGATCGATTTTATCTGTGCTTGATCGTAAAGCTGGCTAGGGTGCAAATTGAGTTGTTGGCGTAGCTGTTCGTACACCACTTGTGGGTCGCCAGAGGCTTTGATTCCCAAGCTGGTGGGTAAGTCAGTAAACCCGCTTTCGAGCCATAAATTAGGTGCAAGCAACACTTCACCATTCGGTGAGCCATAATCGTGGAAAATCGCCCCGACGATGAGTGTTTTGTTTTGGATCGAGTCGAGCTTGAGTTGGCTTCCAAGGGACAACCCGAGCTTCACCGCAGTGGGTTCGCTGATCGCCACGAATTCACCTTGGTAAAAGCGCGTCCAGAAATCATCAAGGTGGGATTGAAATACCATGGTTTGCTCAAGTGTGTCTCTGTCTTTGGTACCGAGCAAAGTCGGCAAGCCCTGTAAGTTATCGTTGACATAGTATTGCTTATAAACGGTTTCAACATTTTCAAACTGCTCTAACGCACGTTCCACATTCGCGATTTCACCTTGGGCAGGGCTAACGTAAATATCGGCATGTAATCGCTGTTCAAGCCATTGCTTCAACGTGGATTCAAAGCTGCCGACTAAGGTATTCATTCCCACATTTGCGGTGACAGCGAGAAGCAACGCCATCATGGCGAGGGAGAGAGGGGAGATAAGTTCACGCAGCTCAGCGAACAGATATTGTATTAACCCCGATTGGGTACGTTTTTCGCTCCAGTTCGCTAGCACGCTGAGTGTTTTGGGCAAATACAAAGGAATCGACACCACTAACACACCGAGCCATGCCATGGTGAAGCGATGATGTTCGCTCAGCCATAACCCTGCTAACGCGACAATGGTTAATACTGACCCTATAACAAACAGCTGATTTTCGTTAGACGCTTCCGGCGCTTGATAGAAACCGCCATGGGAAGAGAGGGGTTGTCGCACTCGCTGTTTAAAGTGCTGCCAACACGCGACAAGCGTTGCGGCCAGCGTGAGTAGCAGTGCCTGCACTAACCATTGCCACTGCCATGTGCCGGGAAGCAGTGTCGCACCATAAAGTTGCTCAAGCGTTATCGCGACGGTGGGATGCAGCCAATGGCTGAGTTGAATGCCGAGAATGAAACCAAGTGATGCGCCTAGTGTGACTAAAACCGTGAGCTCGATTAGCAGAGCAGAAAACACGATGCTTGGCGCAACTCCAGCTTGTTGAATTTGTACCAACAGCCGATTACGCTTGAGCAAGCTGTATTTTACGCCGTTGTAAGCGATGAACAAACCAACCAAAAACGCCAACAAACTCATGGCGGTAAGATTGAGGTGAAAACTATCGGTAATTGAACCGAGATCCGTACTTTGGTTGTTGGAAATCCATTGCCCCTGTTTGTCGATAAGGCTTTGCCACTTATCCTGAGTATTGCTGTTAGTGTCGCTCTTAGTGTCAAAAATAGCGATATAGCTCAGTTCCCCTTGCTTGTTCAGCAGTTGCTGAGCGAACCCAATGTCCATCAACATTCGGCTACCGAGCTGCCATTCATCTGGCAGTACCACAACCTTGGTGAGTACTTCATCCAAAGTGAGCGTGTCCACTTCGTCCAAACTCTGGTGCTGAGATTGGCTCATCATCACAATGGGTTCACCCGCTAAGAGTTGCGGCAAAGGTAAGGCCTTGTCGAACAGGGAAATGTTTGGCTCTTTGGTTTGAGTGTTGCTTTGTTCGTCGACACGAGCGTGACGAGATCTTGAAGTGAGGGCGGCGATCAACTCACTGCCTTGAACTGACCAGCGTCGGCCTTGTTCGTCTCTGATTCGCCCTTCAATCACGGGCAGCGCTGCGCTTAATCCACTTTGTCTTAAGGTGAAGTAGAGCGATTCCGGCAAATAGTTTTGCCCTGCTGGTGGAATGATAAGGTTCTGCGCTTGGGCGCTAAGTTGCTCGGTCGATTCTGCATAACTGCGCTTGGCATTGAGGTTGATGGCTTGCACCGCGACAAACAAGGTGACCGCCAGCACAATGCCGATCAGAATCGCTGCGGCTTGCAGTGGCGACTGGCGGTAGTGTGCCGCGAATAGATTCAGAGTCAGTTTGGTATGGGTGGGCTGGTTCTGTGCGAAGCCAGTTTGTTTCATTGGATTACTCACAACGTTGCTACTCTTTGGGTTAGCTCCGCGTTCCTTAAACAACCATCATCTAACACCAATTTTGTCTGCATAAAGCTGGCACATTCTGGGCTGTGCGTAACCAAAAGTACGGCAGTGTTGCCTTGTGTGGTGATTTCACTCAGCAACTTCATCACCTCAATGCCTGCCTTGTGGTCGAGGTTGCCTGTGGGTTCGTCGGCAAGCAATAGCTTAGGTTTATGGGCTAGCGCACGCGCTATTGCGACTCGTTGTTGCTGACCGCCAGAGAGTGCGGATACGTGTCTTTCGAGTAGCTCACTGATGCCCAATGCATCAACTAAATAATCGCACCAGTCGCTCCATTTCTGTTGATTTAAATGGAGAGGAAACGCGATGTTTTGTTTTACGTTGAGTGGCGTTAATAAGTTGAACTGTTGAAAGATAACGCCTAGTTTTTGATGGCGGAATCGGCTCCACTGTGGATCTTTCCAATCTGATGTGTTCTCGCCATCGAGCCACAATTCTCCACCAGATAGTTCGCCACCGGATAGAGGTTCAAACCCCGCAATGATATTCAGCAGAGTACTTTTCCCACTGCCACTCGCCCCTGTCAAAGCCACGCTTGCCCCTGTCGCCAAAGCGAAATCGAAATTGTCCAACACGCTATGAGTGTCTTTACCATCAACAAAGCTTTTGCTGGCCTGTGTGAGTGTGACAATAGGGCTTTCCATTTCCTTTCCTTATAACCAAAACTAACCATCAAAAGGTGTCGTTACTTGTGGCTATTACCGAAGCGACAAGCTCTATAAAACTGTAGACAATAATCTCAAACAATAGAGCGATTTATATCGAATTATTAATTAACTTGTACTTCGATAAGAGGGAAATAGATCAGTGCGAGGGAGAATACAGATGTTGGTGGGAATGTTTAAGCCATCAAAGATGTTTTCGAATTTGTTGTTAGATGGTTCGTGACCACGTTTATGATCTTAGAGTAAAGACTATTTGCTCTAAATTTTCACGTAAGAAGACGCAATAACAACTTGTTGTTAACGTAATGAGATTAATTTATTCGCGATTGTGTACTTACACCACTAATCGCTAATACAAGATGGCAGATTCTATTATTTTCGAATATTATAGTTTTAATATTGGGATAAATATCACATTTTGGTGCGTGCATGTTTAGTTGTCAGTCCATTTGTAAACAGTTCGTTATACTGCTAGCAGTAATCGTTTGTTCGCTTTTCACTGTATCCGTTAGTGCAGACACGAAAAGCACCTTGCGTGAAGAAACAATAATCATAGGGGTTATTAGCTCTAACCCCAAAAAAGCATTCAAACGTGCACAGCCTTTTGCTGATTACTTAGCTGAAAACCTATCTAACTATGGTATCAAAACAGGCCAAGTTGTTGTCGCCCGCGACTCTCGTCAAATGGCTCGTTGGATAAAAAGCGGTCAGGTAGATCTGGTTTCTGAAACGGTGTTTGCAGCACAGGAATTAATGCAATATTCGGGTGCTGAACTTTTAGCAAGACGATGGAAAAGCGGTGTGGCGGAATAT
>NZ_JBFRSN010000588.1:0-545 GCF_041473595.1 Vibrio sp. 10N.222.46.A1 | reverse complement strand
TTTATATTGTTACTTCATCACTTTCTGACGAAGCGCTGCCTTTGTGGCGATTCTCCGCTGAACACTGACTGATGTCCACTTATGTCTGTTATCTGCCGTTGATATTTATTGATTACCGCTTAAAGCTGATAAGTCACCACTAACTAGAAGCATGACACTTCTCAACACCAGTAACCAACCGCTCCGCAAAGGTCACAAACCACTAAACCGGTTATAACACCACTTAATTAGCTATTCGACCACTCACTCCAGTAGCGGAAGTTTCTTCTCATACACTCCTTTAATATACACCCTGACTTAATTAATACATTCAGGGATAACAAATTATGATGTGGTTTCTTACCTGTGTTGCAGCACTCATTGGTGGCTACTTTATTTACGGTGCCTTTATCGAAAAGATATTCGGTGTCAATGAAAAGCGTCAAACACCCGCTCACACCAAGCAAGACGGCGTGGACTACGTTCCAATGTCAACACCAAAGGTTTACCTAGTTCAGCTGCTTAACATTGCAGGCGTCGGTCCAATCTTCGGCCCTATCATGGGT
>NZ_JBFRSN010000587.1:0-384 GCF_041473595.1 Vibrio sp. 10N.222.46.A1 | reverse complement strand
GAATCGACCACAATTGCATCTTCTGGGTGAGTCAGGGATGAACCAATAACCCCTTCTTGAGCAAGTTGATAAAGGGCGGTTTTGTTCCCTTTATAGATCGAGTTTGGTGCTTGGTTTGCGTAGGTTTCTAACAGGCCAACTTGTTGAGGTCCCATTCCATCGCCAATCATCAGAATGACGTTTTTGATTTCTGCTGAAAGTACGTTGAATGAAAGTGTTGAGGTTGCCACTGCGGCAATGATTGGTTTTATAATGTGCTTCATTGGTTATCCCTTTTTATATAAGCGGGATGATTAGAACATCGATTTGTGTCAAAGTCGTTTCATATTTATTTCATCAATGTGAAATTGAGCAATAACTCCAATTTTTTGAAAAGCATAAAAA
>NZ_JBFRSN010000586.1:0-4495 GCF_041473595.1 Vibrio sp. 10N.222.46.A1 | reverse complement strand
TAGCAACACCACCGACAGGAACACCGTCGATATCTAATGCTTCAACAACATACACTCCCGACACAGGAGAAACACAACGTTTTAATGGAATATTAGCGGTAGGGAAACCGATAGTTCTCCCTAGTTTACGACCATGAGAAACACGACCACTGATACTGTAGTCACGCCCAAGCATGGTAGCACTAGAAACCAAGTCATTGGCCGCTAACGCATTTCGTATCTCAGTGCTGCTTACTCGTAATTGGTTTAAGCAATAACTTTGGGTGCTCACCACCTCAAAACCATATTTTTCGCCCGCTTCTTTAAGCATAGCGAAATTACCCGTTCGGCCTTTGCCAAAGCAAAAATCGTCACCAACCACCAAGAATTTCACACCAAGCTTATCAACCAAAAGCTCCTTAATGAACGCTTTCGCAGACAAGCTTGCAAAATACTGATTGAAATTCACACACAATAAACGACTAATCTCTAGCTTGCTCAATTGCACGTACTTATCTCGTAAGCGAGTTAAACGCGCTGGCGCTCGACCTTTAGCAAACAACTCCATAGGTTGCGGTTCAAACGTCATGACAACAGAAGGGAGTCCCAGTGCTGTAGCTTGTTTAGAAACCTGACTCAGAACCTCTTGATGCCCTAAATGAACACCATCGAAGTTACCTATGGTTAATACACAGCCATGATGCTGTGCTTTAATATTGTGTATACCTCGGATCAGTTCCATTGTGATCAGCTAAAACCTGTTATTTGCATCATTTATTGTGTGAAACCGACGGATTATATACTAATCAGTATTAATCTGTCGCTGCTTTTAAATGTTTTACTCGGATACCTAAAACCAGTACCGACACAATATAAGCAAAGCCACCAAGTGCGATCAACCCTGTTAGCGTCAACGCTCTTTGGTTGAAGCTCCAATCAAGCCACAGCTGCATATTGTCTAGTTGCCATAAAATCACGCCAACCATCACAGTTCCAGATACTAATAATTTAAGGCTAAACAACAATGTAGTCTTGGTTAAACGATAAACACCCGCTATATGCAGACCACGATAAAGTAGAGTCATGTTCACGAACGCAGATAACGCCGTTGCGATTGCCAAACCAACATAACCATAGAAATAAGCGAAGATCGCGTTGAACACCATGTTAGTGACCATCGCAATGATGCCGTACTTCACAGGAGTTTTAGTATCTTGACGTGAGTAATAGCCCGGAGCCAACACTTTAATCAACATGAAGTTTAGCAAGCCTGAAGCGTATGCCACCAAAGACATGGAAGCCTGCTGTACATCGTGTGGTGAAAACTCGCCACGCATGAAGAGCACCATCAGCATCGGCTTCGCTAAAACAATAAGACCTAACATCGCAGGAATGCCTAGCAATAAAACCATGCGCACGCCCCAGTCCATTGTATGAGCAAACCCTTCCCCTTGAGCATCTACGTGTTTACGCGACAAAGCAGGAAGAATAACCGTCGCAATAGCAATACCAAACAAACCGAGTGGGAATTCCAATAATCGATCCGAATAATATAGCCAACTGATAGAGCCGGTTGCTAGAAAGCTGGCAATGAAGGTATCGAACAACAAGTTGATTTGGCTCACTGATACACCAAACAAGGCAGGGATCATTAGCGTGCGAATCTTAACCACACCGGGATCTCTCCACCCCCACTTCGGCTTAACCAACACACCCGCTTTAATCAAGAAAGGCATTTGGAAAAGGAACTGGACTAAACCACCAAGAAACACACCGATGGCCAAGCCAATTTCGGGTTGTTCTAAATTAGGAGAGATAAACCATGCTGAACCTATGATCATTACGTTCAGGAACACAGGGGTAAATGACGAAACCGCAAATTTGCCCATGGTATTGAGGATTGCACCAGATAAAGCAACAAAGGTGATAAACCATAAATAAGGAAAGGTAATCTTGAGCATAAAGCTCGCCAGCTCAAATTTTGGTGCTGCTGGGCCATCATTTAACCAATCGATAAACCAACCTGCGCCAAACATCGCAGTGATGACACCCGAGCCCAACACCCCGATAACGGTGACGATAGAAACTAGTACCCCGAGCGTGCCCGATACTTTGGCAATTAAATCTCGAGTCTTATCTTTATCACCAGCAGCGTGATATTCTGTTAATACAGGAACAAACGCTTGAGAAAAGGCACCTTCTGCGAAAAGTCGACGTAAGAAATTAGGGATTTTATTAGCGAAGAAAAATACGTCGGCACTCGCTCCTGCTCCCATCAAATTTGCTACTACTACATCACGTACTAGCCCCAATACGCGGGAAACAAAAGTCATTGCACTGACAATCAGGCCTGACTTTAATAGTCGTTTACTCACACAAACCTCTGACACTGGTTGATTACTTTCAAGCGAGGATAAATACTATCCTGTCCTAAGAAGCATATTTATTAGCATTGGTCTAAAAATGCTGTTAGAATCCCCGCCATCTTAACCGCGATGACCTTTCCATACCAAAGTTTGTTTGGCTACGATTGGTTTTTGCACAAATCATTTGACAATTAAGCGCCTATGAGGGATAGTCCTCGCCCTTAAATTGTCACCGAACTAAGTTTTTGGGAGTTAGACCTTGGCAAACAGTAAATCTGCTAAGAAGCGCGCTATCCAAGCTGAGAAACGTCGCCAGCACAATGCTAGCCGTCGTTCTATGATGCGCACTTACATGAAAAAAACTATTGCAGCTATTGAAGCTGGCAATAAAGAAGCTGCAACTGCTGCTCTTGTAGAAGTTACACCTCTTCTAGACCGTATGGCGACTAAAGGCCTTATTCATAAGAATAAAGCTGCACGTCATAAGTCTCGTTTCGCTGCTGCAATCAAAGCTCTTTAATAGAAATTTGATTACAACGCAAAACGAAAAAAACCGGCCTCGGCCGGTTTTTTTATATCTAAATTTTGAGTAACACAGAGATTTTTCTTGCTGAGCGTTACTTGGTTTACTTAAAGATATGCGGTTTGCTGATAGGCACTAACGTTCGACATGAAATACTGACACTTCCTTGTGTCGACCCTACCCCTGGTAAGAAATCACTTCCCCCACCAGCAATAAACTACTTGCAGTACATACCATGCAGTAGGTTAATCATCGCTTTTACTTCTTCACTGCTCAATGTGTAATACACTGTTTGAGCTTCTTTGCGAGTTTCGACCAAACCATCTCTTCTCAACCAAGCAAGATGTTGAGATAAAGCAGATTGACTCAATTCCAACTTGCCACACAACTCCCCAACCGACAGCTCAGTACCATGCAATAGGCACAGAATCTGTAAGCGACGCTCATTGGCCATGGCTTTGAGTAGAATCACAGCTTGTGCTGAATTCTTCTCCATCTCTTTTAAGTTCATAGTTTGGCTCCATACAACCTTTACGCCAAGTCCGGGTTATCTGTATTTCCGGCAGATTATGAAGTCATGATAATCGATATCAATTCATTAACAAACAAGCTCACTCGAACAATTTGCTAAAATCTGCGTCACATACATTTTTTACTGCTGGATGTTGGATCATCCTCTCAGCAAATATGACGTAGTACTCCTCTTTTAACTCCTCGATTCCCCCCAACAATTGCAATGACGTATCTTCCTCAACCTCTGACATATATAGCGTAGGCGCTAAGAAAATAGCGTCGTGGTGGTAACGAGCGAAAGCCTTCATCAATGCCGCGTCATCAAACTCACCCAAAATATCAGGCTTAAGTCCTTGTCTATCAAACCATTGCAGTACTTTACGCCCCATCGAAGTTCGACTTCCTGGGATTAACAGTTTCTTTTGTTCTAATACAGCAGGAAAGTTAACACCTTCCACATTACCTGAACTGAAAAAGCTCATACCACTCTCACCCAACTTTTTACTAAACAGGCCTGGGCTTTGGCTAGAATCCACCGGGCAGTCTGACAAAATCATATCGAGCTTATGCTGAGAAAGTTGTTCAAGTAGCATTTCATGAGTCGATTCAAAGCAGCGTAAATGAATGCTGTTATCGGGTGGGATTGTCGACATCAATATCTTGCTGACTAATCTTTTGGACAGTGCATCCGCGACGCCAACATCAAACAGAATATTGGAGTGCTGGCTATAATTCACGATATCCAGCATCTCGTAACTCAGGCCAAACATACGATCGGCATATTTAAAGACCAACTGCCCAAGCTCTGTCGGCTCAACACTGCGACCATTACGCTTAGTTAGCTTGCCGTCCATACGCTCTTCTAAGGCTTTTATCTGACCAGTTACCGTTTGTGGTGTTAGGAATAGGGCTTCTGCAGCTTTAGTAACAGAGCCTTGCTTGCAAACCATCCAGAAGTAATAAAGGTGGTTATAGTTGAGATGCGACATAAATGTGCCGTAAAAAAAGAGAAGATAACCTGTTATATCAAATATGCCCTCCCCACTCAACAAACTCGGAAAAACCACACCTAACTATCAATTACTACTTATTTTTACGAAGTGTCTAATTTCAT
>NZ_JBFRSN010000585.1:0-4008 GCF_041473595.1 Vibrio sp. 10N.222.46.A1 | reverse complement strand
ACATAAAACACTGACTAACAAACATAAAACACTGACTAACAAACATAAAAAAGAGGACATTGTATGTCCTCTTTTTTTTCTTCTAAATTTGCTCAGTGCTTATTCAGATTTTGCTTCTTTCTTGTCTTTGGTTTGGTCTGCAACGTGTGCTAATACCGGTACCATTGACTTAAGTAGCTCTTCTTCTACAGGCTTACCTGTTGCATCCGTTACGTTAATCGATGTACGGTTGCCAAGATCACCAAATAAGAAGGTGTAAGTACCTGGCGCTAAGTCAATAGGCTGTAGGCCAATCTCTTCCCAGAATTCATCATCTGGCGCGGCATACTTAGCTTTCACTGTACCTTGAGACTGGTTACGCTCTTCAAGTTCGAAGCCCATCGTCGGTAGCAAGGTAGGTAGACGTTGCCACAATACATTGTATGGTGTACGAGCAATGATCACAGGGAAACCACTGCGGTCCGAACCCATTGAGATAGGAATGCGTTTCACCAACTCTTGCGCTTTCAACGCAGCTTCAGCACGAAGGTTGGCATCGTATTTAGCCATCACTAGATTCGTTAAGAACGCGTTGTAACGCTCTTTATTGGTTGCCGATACTGGTTTCTCTTCAGAACCTTCACGCCAATCAATCAGATTAATCTTGAAGCCATGGCGATTGTTCGCTTGGAAACGAGAGAGAGAATAGCGGCTACCAATCTCGACTTCTTCATCTTCAGAAACCCAAGTTACCCAATCGGTCTCAATATCGCTATCTGATTGTTCAAGAATGCCAATGCCACGCTGAGTTAGCATATCTACAGCCGTTTGCCATACTCGGTCAGCCTCTTCAGCACGAAGGAGCCATAACGTCACTTCACCATTTTGACGCTCAGTACGAGCACCTGGGATCAGTTCAAGAACCTGTTGAGGAGGACGAATATCCACTTGACGACCGGTACCACCACTGAATTCACCGTTTGGGATATCAAAGTTTGGGTAAAACTGAGGCTGAGCATCTTCAGGCAATTGCCATTGTGAAAACTCAGGTGTTTCTAAGTATTCAAAATCATCTTTGGCTTGGCGACGTTGAGTCGGGCTGCCAGAACATGCTGTAAGAACGAAAACAGCCAGTGAACCGATCACTAGCTGGTGAGAATACTTCATTTATACTCCTAAATGCCGAAGGTTCGCTTCGGCATTGCTTTATACGTTTTTAGTAAATGCACGCTTCAGTCATTGCTTGAGCAACAACAGGTTGAGCTGGTTTTGACAGTTCAGTCAGTGGTAGACGTAAGCCACCTTCAGCAATCAGACCCATTTTGTGAACCGCCCATTTTACGGGAATAGGGTTAGACTCAACGAACAAATTCTTATGTAGAGGCATCAAACGCTCATTGATCGCTTCAGCTTCCTCAAACTTGCCTTCCTTCGCTAGCTTGAACATAGTCGCCATATCAGCAGCTGCAACATTGTTCGTTACAGAGATCACACCATCGCCACCACGCTTAACAAATTCAAGACCAGTTAAGTCATCACCACTTAGTAAGATAAAGTCTTCGCCACAAAGTTCACGGTGAATTGCAATTCTTTCGAGATCACCCGTCGCATCTTTAAGTGCAACGATGTTTTCGATCTCGGCAAGGCGAGCAACCGTTTCTGGCAACAAGTCTACCGCAGTGCGACCAGGTACATTGTAAAGGATCTGTGGAACGTCACTGACTTCAGCAATTGCTTTGTAATGTTGGTACAAACCTTCTTGAGTCGGTTTGTTGTAGTACGGCGTTACGCTCAGGCAACCAGCAATACCAGAACCATTGAGCAAACGGCTGAAAAGTACAGATTCGTGAGTTGCGTTTGCACCCGTACCAGCGATAACAGGAATACGGCCATCAGCAAATTCAACGACCTTATTGACGACTTTGACATGCTCTTCAATAGTGAGTGTTGAAGACTCACCAGTTGTGCCAACCGCAACCAGACCATCACTACCTGCTGCAACATGGTGATCAACTAACTTTTTAAGGCTGTCGAAATCCACTTCACCATCTGTATTAAATGGTGTAACTAGCGCAACGATACTTCCTGAAAACATGTCTATCTCCCTTAATTTATTCTTTTTGCATGTTACTGTAAGCCAATCAATAAACACAAGACATTAAAGTGGCTTACCAGCAACATCTGCAGTAAATATTGTCGTATGTTTGAGGTAAAACGACTTATAACGGCGTTCGACCTAGAATTTGGGTAACCTACACTCAATCTAGCGAATAGCTCTGCACTCGATGTCAGTAACAAGTAAGCAATGCTCTCACGCCACTCTTTGAATTTTGAACACTCTAAATATTCCTATTACTTGTTACATATTTGAAGCAAAGTGCCTCATAAAAGCCCCAAGCACACACTTATTCCTCTAGCTAACTGTGCTAACATGCATGAATCAATGGAATATAAGAGACGTGATTTTATGACTCAACATCTAGTAATCACAGCTGTGGGCACAGATCGCCCAGGTGTATGCAACCAAGTGGTTCATTTAGTCACCCAATCAGGCTGTAACATTATTGATAGCCGTATCGCTCAATTTGGCGAAGAATTTACGCTTATCATGCTACTGTCTGGAAAGGCAAACAACATCACCCGCGTTGAAACCACCCTGCCCTTGCTTGGACAAGAGCACGACTTGATTACGATTATGAAGCGAACCTCAACTCATGATGTTATTGAGAACTCTTACACAGTAGAGGTGTTCGTTGAGTCAGACGATAAAATCGGCCTTACTGAGCAGTTTACCCAGTTCTTCGCAGACCGAAACATCGGCCTCGATTCGTTAAGTGCGCGAACCATCAATAAGTCTAAGGTTCAGCTCGACAACGACCAATTCCATATCTCTATTACCGCTTCTGTGCAATCAGAATGTAATTTGATGCAGCTACAAGAAGAATTCGACGCGCTGTGCCAGAGCCTATCCGTACAAGGCTCGCTCAACTTTATCAAAAACAGTTTTTAAAAAGGAAATATCATGAATACGCTAACGGCTGGTGTTCCAGCACCTGCTTTTTCTCTTCCAGATCAAGATGGCAATATCGTATCTCTTGGTGACTTCAAAGGTAAAAAAGTCCTTTTCTATTTTTACCCTAAAGCAATGACTCCAGGTTGTATTGTGCAAGCAGAAGGCCTGCGTGATATCAAAGCACAGCTTGATGATCTGAATGTGGTTGTTTTAGGTGTGAGTGTTGACCCAGTTAAACGCCTACCAAATTTCGTTGCGAAGAAATCTCTGAACTTCACACTTCTATCTGATGAAGACCACAGTGTTGCTGAACAGTTTGGTGTTTGGGGCGAGAAGAAATTTATGGGTAAAGTGTACGACGGTCTGCACCGTATTAGCTTTCTAATTGATGAAGAAGGTCAGATTGAACACGTCTTCAACAAGTTCAAAACAAAGACTCACCACGAAGTGGTTCTAGACTACTTCAATCCAGAAGCTTAATGTTGATTTTAGTGAGTTGATTCTCTAAATTCGCACCTAGCGAATCTAAATACACTACTCACTACTAAGCCAAATGCCAAAAGGCCGAATATCATGGATATTCGGCCTTTTTGTACTTATTAAAATTGATAGCGCATTCAAATTGATAGCGCGTTCAATTACGATTGGTGTTCAGGGTCATCATCGAGAGCGTGACTCGGTAGGGCATTCCAAACCGCTTTCACTAGCGTGGCTAGAGGGATCGCAAAGAACACTCCCCAGAACCCCCACAGTCCGCCAAACACCAACACCGCTACAATAATCGCTACTGGGTGTAGGTTCACTGCTTCAGAGAACAGAACAGGAACGAGCACGTTACCATCTAACGCTTGGATAATACCGTAAGCGAGAAGCAACCAATAAAACTGAGGTTCTAAGCCCCACTGGAACAGGCCAACAATCGCGACTGGAACGGTCACAGCCGCCGCGCCGATATAAGGAATCAATACCGAGAAGCCGACCGCGACAGCCAGCAGTGCTGAATAACGTAAATCCAG
>NZ_JBFRSN010000584.1:0-8904 GCF_041473595.1 Vibrio sp. 10N.222.46.A1 | reverse complement strand
CAGCAACAGCAACAGCAAGACGATTCTAAGTCCAAAGACCAAAACGAACAAGACCAGCAAGGTCAGCAAGGTCAGCAAGGTCAGCAAGGTCAGCAAGGTCAGCAAGACGATTCTTCGCAAAGCTCGCAGGATCAACAACAAAGCTCAGCTGACAATGGGAAGTCGCAAAGTCAAAGTGGTAGCCAAGATCAAAGCAACAAACAAGATCAAAGTGAAAACCAAGATCAGAATACTGACCAAAGCCAAGCTGATGATAGCCGCTCTGATTCCAAGACGGATGAAGAAAGCGACAAGCAAGCTGTGCAACAAAACAAAGCGGATCAAGCAGATAAACACTCACAGGACAAAGGTGACTTAGCATCTCAAACTGCCCAAGCACAAGAGGCTGCTAAGGAAGACAGTGATAACAACACTCAACCAGCTGCAGCACAAGCATCAGGTCAACCTATGTCGAGCGATCCGGATATGCGAAAGCTTGAGCAAGTAGAAAGCGCCCGTGACCCGAGCCAACTGCTTAAAGCGCAAATGATTCTACAAGCACGCCAAAAAAGTACTCCTAACAACCAAAACAAAAAGTGGTAACCATGCGATCTTTAAACAAGCCATTTTTATCAATGCTACTGACACTGCTAATCGGTGTTTTCTCGTCACACTCTGTATTCGCAGCGACCGCTGTGGCGAGTGTTTCGCAAAACAGTGTTACCAAAGATGAAGTCTTCCTACTTAGAGTGGCGACCGATGAAAAAGTATCGTCCGGTGCTTTAGATCTAACCTTCCTTCAGAAGAATTTCTACGTCGGCACCCCAAGCTTTGGGTCATCAATGCGAATCATCAATGGTAGCCGCACTGTGTCTAGCGAGTGGAATATTACCCTTGCCCCACTTCGATTAGGCCGATTAGAGATTCCTAGCTTTGATATTGAAGGCGCTAAAACTAAGCCGATCACCATCAACGTTTCGGTTAATAAAGCAGCTCCAAAGCAGAGTGATATGGCCGAGTTTCAACTTAATCTGAGTAAAGACTCGCTATACCCTCAAGAGGTCGCGGAACTTGATGTAAAACTCATCATCAAAGCGGATCCAAGAAGATTACAAGATCCCCAAATCTCTCTACCAAACTCATCAAATTTGGACGTGGAACCCATCGGTGAGTCGAAACAGTTCCAAGATGTTATCAACGGACAAGAAGTCACCGTTGTTCAGCAATCTTTCCATATATCCTCACAACAAGCAGGACAATTTCAGCTTCAAGGGCCAAAGTTAACCGGTGCTGTTGTTTACTCAACCAACAACTCAAGCACAACGCGCCTTTTCCAACTCGACACGCCCGTTGAAACCTTAGATGTCACAGTGAATCCTGTACCAAAAGGCTATCAAGGTGAGTGGTTACCAACATCGAACTTCAAGTTGATTCAGAAATGGTCAGATAGCCAAGGCAACGAGCTGACAGGTAGCAATGCTTTAGGTGGCGACAAGCAGAATATTGAAATGGAAGCCGGTGATTCGTTAACTCGTACCATCACAATGACAGCCAGCAACTTGACCCAACACCAGTTACCAAAACTGAACATCACCTACCCTAAATCGGTGCGCGTGTATGAAGAGAAACCGCAATTTGGCACAACCCAGTCTGGTGATGCTGTGGTCGTTTATAAGCAAATATTGATTCCGAAAGAGGCCGGAAATATCTCGCTTCCTGATGTGTCTCAAGCTTGGTTCAACACCGATACGCAATCGGAACAAACCACTAAAGCGCTTGGCTTAAAATTGTCGGTACAAGCTAGTGAGCGAGCAACATCAAGTATGCCTCCTCCAGCGATTGAAGCACCGGCACAACAAGCCAGCCCGACGATTGTTACCGTTGAAAACCCAGGAATGTGGCCTTATCTAACAGCGCTGTTTGCAGCATTATGGTTAATCAGCTCGGCGTTTGCTTTCTACTTCTGGTCACGCCGCGCTACAGCAGTAAGATCAAAGCAAAAAGATGAACGTCAATCCGATACGGCAGAAGCGCTGATTGCAGCTCTGAAAATGAAAGACGGTGTGAAGACGAGAACCTTGTTCGAACAGTGGAAAACAGAAAACCCAGACTTGAGTGATGAGACGTTAGAAACAATCGAAGCTGAGCTCACCAAGCTAAATCAGAGCCTCTATGCTGAAGATGACTCACTAAGTCAGCCATGGGAGCCTACTGAGGCAATCAAAGCGGTTAAGAAACCAAAACGCATCTCGAACAAAGCACACAAGAGCACATTAGAAAGGCTTTAATTAACCGGTGTTCTAAGTAAGCAGAAAGCTAATTAGGCAGAAAATCTAAGTAAAAAAAAGAACGAAGCCGTGATGACCACATTGTGAACATCATGGCTTCAGTCGTTTTTGAGAACGGGAAAAACAGATACCGCACTAAGTCAGTGTAGCCGCAACCTTTCTTCGCTTTAGAGCGGAGACAATTCTATTTCGCCCTGAATCTTTCGCCTTATACAAAGCCTTATCTGCCTTGCCATACAACAAATCAAAATCGAACTGGCGCTGATCCGAAGTTATCGATGCATAACCCACAGACGCGGTTAAATATTGGCTAGTGCTACTTTTACAATGGAGAATTTTTGCATCTTCAATACTTTGTCGAATCGACTCTGCACGATGCTTTGTTGTTGTGTGATTGGTGCCGATCATCAACAACATAAACTCCTCACCGCCGATACGGCAGAAGGTTTCTTGATCACCGTAAACATGAGTGCTCAGTATCTTGCCAATGGCACGTAAAGCGACATCCCCCTCAGTATGGCCATAGACACTGTTGTACAAACCAAAATGGTCAAGATCGACAAGAATTAACCCAAAGGTGACCTCATTCTGCGTAGCAAATGCACCTTGTTCTTCACAATTCAGATCATCTAAAACTTGTGACAGCATACGGCGGTTACCAAGACGAGTCAGCGGGTCGAGTTTAGAAATCACATCGAGCTGTTCATTGGCATTTTCAAGCTCTTGAGTTCGCTTGCTAACCTCTTGTTCTAGGGTTTCATTGAGCTTTTTGATCTCCTCTTGCGCCATGGTTCTTTGCAATACTTCAGCAAGGCTAGAGGCGAAGATACGTATAACTTCACGCAGTTGTGAAGTTAAAGGGCTTCGTGTTAGCAAATTATCCGCAGCGATAAACGCAATCGGAACGCCTGTATTTGTGGTGAGCATTGTCATTGCCGTCCAGCCAACCCCGACAATATTGTAATCATGATAAATAGGGACCGATTCTTCAAAAGCGACTTGGTTAGGGTAAGTACGAGCTGCAGACACAATGTCACGCTCTACCAGCTCGGAGCGATAATAAGACTCATCGACAATATCGCCTTTTATATCGGTACCCCAAGTACCTTGCATGTAACTGCAATTTTTATCGGTAAGGAAAACGGCTAATCGATCAATGCCTAAATGCTGAATAGCAAAACTGACGGCAGACTTACATACAGCACTGACGCTATCGCAGCGAGACAACTCAACCATACTCGAATGCAGCATTCGGATGTTCAGTTCTTGGCGTTTACGAATGTATATCTGAGACAGCAGAGAGCCGAACGATTCAAGCATCTGCTTTTGGTAATTGGTAATTGGCGAGCGGTGAATGTAGTTGTCCATAGCAATCCAACCTACGGGTTTATCCCCTTCACGCAAGATAAGCATGCCATTCCACCCTTGCCCTACAACCTTACCTTCAGTGTAGAGTGGAGCATGTTCAATAACGACCAAGTTAGTGTGGTTGTCAGACAATGCCTCGATATATTCCGATTCAAGCTGATGCAGGTCATATTGAGTGTGATGTTCGCTGTTGGTTTTTCCTAGTTCATCGGTGCCGTAGGTGCCACTAAAGCAACGCTTTTTCATATCAAGCAACATAAATATGGCGCGATCAAAACCAAGTCTATCGCGTACCGCCTCTACCGATGCTTTGTAGAGTGCATCCAATGATTCAGGGTTCGAGAGCTCTAACGCCACCTGATGAACCAATTTCATATTCTCGACAAACAACTCTCGAAGCTTAATTTCATCAAGATATTGCGCTTCACGTGTATCCCTATGCTTAATCTCGATAGCTGCATTTTTTTCTGCGCGAATACACTGCCAGCGAGCCGCCGCTAATTGAAGGCCATCCAGCCCTTGGTCAAAGGTTTGATTAACTTTTTCTGCGATGCAATTTTGAATAATTAAATAAGTTCTACAGGCTGGGGCGTTGTCGAGCATCATGATGAACGACTCTCCACCAAGCGTTTTACTGTGATCCCACTTGCACGTATTGAGCGACATCGGTAACACACCGTCTGCAGTGTCGAACTGTGAAACCCATGGCCAAAATGTTGAAGGGTAATGATCAAGAGAGGTTAATTCACCGTAGGAAAACAACGGTAACGAGTCGCTTTCTGGTATTGGCTCTGAAAATATTCCGATCCCTTGGGGACCAAGCATTTTAATCAGGTAGTCAAACAGAGACTCAGCCAATAAACGGTGGTCACGCGTAGCAGATATCTGTTTTGCAAAGGCTTTAACATGCACGGCGTTGATCCATTGGCTAATAAGAATAACGCAAAAATACAGAAGCCTTGATATGCAATCAATGTAACTAAAAATGAGATGTTAAGTGGGTCGCAATTTGACCTTTTGCATTATCACAAGCATGAGAAGGACTACAAAAATGGGATTTCCTGCCCAAAATTTCGTCGACATGTGATGCTTTTTAACAGCATAAAAAAGCCCCACCTAAAGTGGGGCAAAACTTCCATCGCTTATAGTTATAGTGATAATTTTGTAAATCGAATCGATTATCTAACCTGCGTTTCAGTTAGTGGTATTGACCACGTTATCGATTAAGCAATTAACCAAAGTCACCGTTTACATAACCTTTAGTGCGATCATCTTTTGGTTCGCTGAAGATAACGCTGGTTTCGTTGTGCTCTACAAGCTCCCCCATTAGGAAGAAAGCCGTACGGTCGGAGATACGACGAGCTTGCTGCATTGAGTGCGTTACGATAACGATAGTGAAGTTTTTCTTCAGATCTTCCATCAACTCTTCTATTTTATGAGTCGCAATTGGATCAAGTGCTGAAGTAGGTTCATCCATCAAAATTACGTCAGGTTGCATTGCGATGGTGCGAGCAATACACAGGCGCTGCTGCTGACCACCAGACAAACCGAATGCGTGTGCTTTCAAACGATCTTTCACTTCATCCCAAAGCGCCGCGCCGCGAAGTGAACTTTCAACCACTTCATCAATGTGCTTTTTGTCTTTGATCCCTTGAGCACGTAGTCCGTATGCCACGTTTTCATAGATGCTCATTGGGAATGGGTTTGGCTTTTGAAAAACCATGCCGACTTTAATACGTAGATCAGCCACATCGATATTGCCGTAGATGTTATCGCCATCCATCTCAAGAAGGCCGGTGATTTTTACACCTTCAATAAGATCGTTCATTCGGTTCAAGCAACGTAATAGCGTTGATTTACCACAACCCGACGGGCCAATCAAAGCGGTCACTTGGCGCTCTGGCACGGGTAGGTTGATTGATTTAAGCGCTTGGTTTTCGCCGTAAAAAAGGTCTAGGTCTTTAATATTAAATTTGTTCATATTCGTAATCTCGTAATTCGTCAAAGTCTGTACTGTTTTTGTTTTAGGAGCTCATTTGGCTCTAGAAAACCCTGCTTAGTAAGTTGCAGTATTAAAACGTCTTGCGATCAACTTCGTGAGTGTGTTGATCAGCAGTACAAGAACAATCAGTACTGTTGCTGTGCCGTATGCTTGATTCCATTCTTCAATGGTAAATAGCTCAGTCGTTAACTTATATAAGTGAACGGTTAATGTACGGCCAGAATCCAATAGTGAATCTGGGATACGAGCAACCATACCTGCGGTCAAGAATACTGGCGCTGATTCACCAATAACACGACCAATACTCAGAATAACTGAAGTGATAATACCCGGCATTGCACTTGGTAGAATCAAACGCCAGATTGTGTAGATTTTAGAAGCACCTAAACCATACGATCCTTCGCGATAAGTTTGAGATACCGCCATCAATGCTTCTTCAGTAGTACGTATAATCACTGGAAGAATCAAGATACTCAGTGTCAACGCGCCCGATAGGATAGAGAAACCTAAACCTAAAATAGCCACGAAAAATGTCATACCAAACAAACCGAAGATGATTGACGGAATACCTGCTAATGACTCGGTACAAAATCGAATGATCTTAACTAAGCGACTGCCTACTTTTGCGTATTCAGTCAGGTAGATTGCCGTCATGATACCCAATGGCGCCGCAACCGCAATCGAAGCAATAACCATGTAGATGGTCGAGATGATCATCGGAAAAATGCCGTGCTCATCGCCCGTTCGCGTGTAGTCATCCGTGATGAAATTCCAATCAACGTGCTGTAAGCCGTTTGAGAGGATGTACCACATAATCCAGAACAAGAAGCCCACCGTTAACGCGGCAGCAGCCCATATAAAACCACTCAGAACGGCGTCTTTACGTGCGCGGGCTTTCTTTAACGCGATTTTATTCATCGTCTTACCTTGCGAATTCGTAGGGTTAGCTTGAGGTGCTACGTTATTTTCTAAAGACATTATGTTACCTCGCCTTCTCACGGTTCAAGTAAAGGAGAATTGCATTCAGAGACATGATGAAAACAAGGAGAACAACACCCGTCGCATAGAGCGCACTTGCGTGAATACCACTCGCGTAAGACATTTCAATCGCAATGTTCGCGGTTAGTGTACGCGCTGAATCTAGAATACCTTCAGGCATTGCTGGCGCATTACCCATCACCATAATGATTGCCATCGTTTCACCAAGAGCACGGCCAATACCCAAAATTACGCCCGTCATGATGCCTGAGCGAGCAGCCGGAACGAGCAACTTAAAGATGGTAAAGATCTTTGAAGCACCTAACGCTAAAGAGCCTTCTTTGTACGTTCTTGGTACAGCACGGATTGAGGTTTCAGAAACCGTAATTACCGTCGGAAGGATCATCACACCCAGAACAATAATACCCGCCAAAATCGTGTTACCTGCAGGCACTTGAAATACGTTTTGAATCAGGGGAACGATAATAACGAGTCCGAAGAAGCCGTAAACTACCGAAGGTATACCCGCTAGCAATTCGACAGCAGGACGAATGATGTCCGCCAGACGCTTTGGCGCGATTTCAGCAATAAAGATTGCCGTTAACACACCAATCGGCACACCGACCACTACTGCACCTAATGTCGATACGACAGATGCCACAATCATGGTAGCAACACCGTAAAGTGCTGGTGGTAGCCAGTTCTGTCCTAGCACGATGCCCGATAGGCCCGCTTCCTGGAACGCAGGGATACTTTCTCTAACGATGAAAAAAGCAATAACAGCAAGGGATACGATGCCGATGATTGCGCTAGTAAGAAATAAGCCGTGAAAAATACGCTCTTTCCAATCTACACGCTTCTTTTTACGTAAGCCGCGTTTCAGTTGAGTCGCTTCGCTATTCATAAGCTGTTCACTATTCGTTGCGATGGTCATAACAAGTCTCACATATCGAAATCCTTAACACGCTGTATAAGCGTACGGATTAACTCGAAGTGGGATAGAAAAGGCTCAGCCTGAAAAGGTAGGCTGAGCAATATTTAATTAATTGAGATATAGATTAGTTAACTGAGATGTAGCCTTTGTTCTCAACAAGAGATTGAGCTTCGTCAGTTAGCATCCAATCTAGGAACTTTTGAGTTTCAGAAGAAGGCTTACCTTCTTTGTAAAGTACTAGGAAAGGACGAGCTACTTTGTAAGAACCGTTCTTAACGTTGTCTACAGATGCTTCAGTACCGTCAATTGCAAGCGCGTTTACTGAGTTATCTACTGTACCTAAAGAGATATAGCCGATTGCGTAAGGGTTAGATGCAACCATTGTTTTTAGTGCACCGTTACCGTTAGCAACTTGAGCACGTTGAGAGATTGCTGATACTTTCGTGCCAGAAATCTTCATTTTAAGAGACATGATGTCTTCGAATGCACCGCGAGTACCAGATGCTGTATCACGAGTGATTGCTACGATTGGCTTGTCCGCACCACCAACGTCTTTCCAGTTTGTTACTTCACCTTTGTAGATAGCCGTTACTTGCTCAGCCGTTAGACCGTCAAGACCATTCTTAGGGTTAACCACGACTGCGATGCCGTCACGAGCAACCACTTCTTCAACTAGTGTTGTTTCTTTCTCGCTATCTTTAAGGTTACGAGAAGACATACCTAAATCTGCACTGCCGTTCTTCGCCGCTTTAACACCAGCAGACGAACCAGGGCCTTGTACTTCGATAAATACGTTTGAATTCGTTTTCATGTATGTTTCAGAGAAAACTTCCATCAGTGGCGTCACGCTGCTTGAACCAACTGCTGAAATAGTTTCTTTAGCTGAAGCTGGAGTCACTGTTAGTGCACCTAAAAGAGCGATTGCACCGATAACTGTCTTTTTCATCACAAATTTCCTTAAGTGGCGTTATTGCCGTTGTGTTTAACTTGAACGGTGCCCACTTTAGAATCTGAATGTGACAGTTGTGTTTCATTAAATTGAAGCCTATATGACAGCTGACATTTATTTTCGTCTTTTTTCGTGTCAAATAACCTTGAAGCAATAAGTTTAAATAACTCATAAACGTTAAACATTTATTTCAATCTATTTAACCCAAATCGTTCAACATTCCACCAACTCCGAATATTACCAATTACCGCACAGCCACCCGAAACGGGTAAACCATAGAGAAATAAAGAAAAACGCTCATTTTGCACAATAAATGACCGTAATTTATCAATTACCTATCGCATATATCTAAATCGAATGTATTACTGATTGAATTGTCATTCTCAGTAGTTAGAATCACGGGATA
>NZ_JBFRSN010000583.1:0-5653 GCF_041473595.1 Vibrio sp. 10N.222.46.A1 | reverse complement strand
GGGAAATGAAAGTTACCCAAAAGGCCATTGACGCTATTGCAAAGACACGCCCCGAACTTGCCGCTGACATTTATATGGTGGCGATCGAGGAAGCCAATGGTGAACTTGCGGGTCTAACCGAAATGATGGTCCGTTGGGCAAATGAAGACCCGTATTTATCGCCAAAGCAAGGATATAATGGAGAGACTCCGAAGGATTTGGGCTTTGACGCTAAATATCACATCGAACTTGGCGAACATTATTCAGACTTCAAACAATGGTTGGAAAAATCACAGGCGAACGATTTACTAAGCAAAGCTGTCTTGGATGAAGCGACGAAAACTGTCCACTTGGGTTACAGTTACCAAGAGCTTCAAGACTTGACCGGGGTTGAGTCTGTTCAGATGGCTTTCTATTTCTTGAAAGAAGCAGCTAAGTCGTCGGATCGGAGCTCCGGCGATTCAGCTGAAATGATCTTGCTAAAGAAATTCGCAGACAGAAACTATGTTTCTCAAGTTGAAGCCGGTCGAATGGATCAAATTAAAGGTATTTACCACAGTAGTCATGAGACAGATGTTGAGAGCTGGGATCGCCAATATTCTGGTATTGGATACGAAGACCTAAGTAAGAAACTTGCCGAAAAGAAGAATGTCGAAGAGCAGCTTTCTCTACTTCTAAATGACCGTAAAGGTCTTTTAATTGGCGAAGTACATGGCAGCGATGTTAATGGTTTGCGCTTTGTTAATGAGCAAATGGATGTACTCAAGAAGCAAGGTATCACTGTCATTGGTCTAGAGCACCTGCGTTCGGATCTTGCGCAGCCACTGATTGACAATTATCTGGCTACTGGTGTGATGTCCAATGAATTAAGTGCAATGCTCAAAACTAAGCATATAGACGTTACTTTGTTTGAAAATGCACGTTCAAATGGTATGCGCATTGTTGCTCTTGATGCGAATATTACGGCTCGCCCTAACATTCAAGGGACAGAGCATGGGTTGATGTATCGGGCTGGAGCTGCAAATAATATAGCGGTAGACACGTTGCAAAAATTGCCAGCGGGTGAAAAATTTGTTGCTATCTATGGGAGAGCACATTTGCAATCTCACAAAGGCATTGAAGGGTTTGTTCCTGGCATTACCCATCGTTTAGGTTTACCGGCACTTAAAGTGAGTGAAACGAACCAATTCAAGATTGAGAAGGATGATGTGAGTCTACGTGCTGTTTACGAAGATGTCGTGAATAAACCAAAGATTGTTTTCACTAGCTCCTTAAGTGGAGAGGACGGTCATGTTAATAATAAACATGTTGATAGTTGGAAGCGTGTTGAAGTTCTACCTCAAACGGGTGGCGGGGAAACTCGATTTGATGGACAAGTTATTGTTCAAATGGAGAACGACCCTGTGGTGGCTAAAGCTGCGGGGAACTTAGCAGGTAAACATCCTGATAAGAGTGTGGTAGTTCAACTTGATTCAGACGGAAACTATCGAGTGGTGTTTGGTGACCCCTCGAAGCTTGATGGAAAGGTTAGATGGCAATTAGTTGGTCATGGCCGTGGTGATTCAGAAAACAATAATATGCGCATGAGTGGTTATAGTGCTGATGAATTAGCAGTCAAGCTTGCTAAATTGAATCAAGCCTTCAGTGGATCAGGAAGCATCACCACTCAACCTGATCATATTAGCGTCGTGGGCTGTTCTTTAATTAGTGATGACAAACAGAAAGGCTTTGGTAAGCAGCTTATTAAAGCGATGGATATAAATGGAATTCGTAGCGATGTTTCAGTCCGGAGCTCAGAGGTTGCGGTTGACTCAACTGGTCGTAAACACACTCGTGATGCTAATGGCGACTGGGTACAAAAAGCGCCACAACACAAAGTTACATTTAGTTTGGATGCTCAAGGTGAAGTGACGACGAAAGAAGAGCGTATTCGAAATGGCATTGCTGAAGGAAACATTAATCTTTCTCACGTTGGTATGAGCAAGACGGACGAGTCTGTCCGTGGGGCTATTGGTGAAAACAACAATGTTTTTGAGGCACCAGAAAAAAGAAAAATAAATCAAGGAACCTCCTCAACTTCAGGAAACAGCAATCAGCTCAGCTACTCTGGGAACATCCAAGTGAATGTGGGCGATGGCGAGTTTACCGCGGTGAATTGGGGCACATCTAACGTTAGCATTAAAGTGGGCACTGGTGGCTTTAAGTCATTGGCATTTGGTGATAACAATGTGATGGTTCATATCGGTAATGGTCAGAGCAAACACAGCTTCGATATCGGTGGCTATCAGGCTCTGGAAGGTGCGCAGATGTTTATCGGAAATCGCAACGTGAGCTTCAACTTAGGACGAAGCAATGATTTGATTGTGATGCTGGATAAATCGATCCCAACCCCACCACTTGTTAACCCGTTTGATGGGGCCGCTCGTATTTCTGGAGTTCTGCAAGGTATAGCAAATTCGGGCAAAGGCAAAGATTGGGTTTCTGCTCAAAATCAACAGTGGACATTGTCAGGCGCGAAGAAGTTCGTTAAAGATATGTCTGGTTTAGATCAAAGTAGCAGTGTTGACTATGACACTCTTGTGAGTTTGGATTCGCAAAATGGACGTAGTAGCCGAGGTTTGAAGAATGACACTGAAGCTGTTCTGAACAAGAAGTTCAACAAATGGTTAGGTGGTAATGACACCAGTGCAAACAAACTAAGTCGCGCAGATAAGTTTCGTCAAGCGAATGAGAAGTTAGCATTTAACTTCGCTGTTGGTGGTCAAGGTGCGGATATTCAGGTCACGTCGGGCAATTGGAATTTTATGTTTGGTGACAATATCCAGTCTATCCTTGATACCAATCTAGGTTCTTTGTTTGGCTTAATGACACAGCAGTTCTCTGCAACAGGTCAAGCGAAAACAACCTTCACATATAACCCTAAAGATTTACCCCGACAGTTAAAGAATAAACTACTTGGCCAGTTGTCTGGTGTGGGTGCGGATACGACACTTGGGGACATCTTCGGTGTGGATTACACCGCATCTGGGCAAATTCTTGCTCGTAATGGTAAGCCGGTAGACGGGGTTGCAATCCTCAAAGATATGCTGGAAGTGATTGGTGAGTTTAGTGGTGATCAACTTCAAGCTTTCGTCGATCCTACTAAGCTGTTAGACGATTTGAAATCGGGAATTGATATGGGCGCAGATGGCCTTAAGTCGTTCGCAGAAACTCATGGTTTGAAAGAAAAAACGCCAGAAGAGAAAGAGGATAAAGCATCAGTTTCCGTTAATGGGACCAACGTAAATGGTGTTCAAAAAAGTCGCGATGAGGCTACAACGCCTGAAAAAACCCCGAAAAAAGATCGTGCATTTGGTTTTAATTCGTTCAGTCTACCTAACTTGTTTACGACTATCTTTAGCCAAGATAAGCAAAAAGAGATGAAATCGTTGGTAGAAAACCTGAAAGGGAACCTAACGAAAGATCTACTGAATATGAAAGAAAAAACATTCGATTTCTTAAGTAAGAGTGGTCATTTAAAAGGGGATGGTGATGTCCATGTTTCTCTAGGAAACTATAACTTCAACTGGGGTGGCGACGGCAAAGATTTAGGGGCTTATCTAGGGGATAACAACAACTTCTGGGGCGGTCGAGGTGACGATGTGTATTACGCAACTGGTACATCCAATATTTTTACCGGCGGTGAAGGTAATGATATGGGCGTTCTTATGGGGCGTGAAAATATGATGTTTGGTGGTGAAGGTAATGATACTGCTGTGGTCGCTGGACGAATTAACCATGTTTTCCTTGGTGCTGGTAATGATCAAGCATTTGTCTTTGGGGAAGGTGGACAAATTGATACCGGAACAGGGCGAGATTATGTTGTGACTTCTGGTAATTATAACCGCGTGGATACAGGTGATGAGCAAGATTACTCAGTTACGATCGGTAATAACAACCAAGTAGAGTTAGGTTCGGGGAACGACTTTGCCAATGTCTTTGGGAACTATAATCGTATCAATGCTGACACTGGTAACGATGTGGTCAAGCTGTTGGGTTATCACGCAGTGTTGAACGGCGAGGAAGGGGACGATCACTTGATTGCAGCGGCCATGTCAAAGTTCAGTCAGTTCAATGGCGGTGAAGGACATGATTTGATGGTACTTGGTGGATACCAAAATACATTCAAAGGTGGGACTGGTGTCGACAGTTTTGTCGTGAGCGGTGATGTTATCGACAACCTTGTTGAAGACATCCGTAGTGAAGATAAGATTGTGTTCAATGGCATTGATTGGAATAAACTGTGGTTTGAGCGTAGTGGTTATGATTTAAAACTTTCTATATTACGTGATCCTGAAAGCGATACTAACCAAGCGAAGTTTGAACATATTGGTTCTGTCACTTTCGCTGATTACTTCAATGGTAATCGTGCACAAGTTGTTGTTGATATGAGAGATAAGGATGCGAAAGGTGAACGAGATTATACCGCGTTATCTGCCACCTCGATTGACGCATTGGTTCAAGCTATGAGTGGTTTTGCGCCTCAGGGTGGCGACAATGGCTTTATGGATAACCTTGATAGTAAGTCTCGAGTTGCTATCACTAAGGCATGGTCCGATGTTTCTAGAGGGAAAAACGCTTTTGCATAGCTAATAAACTATAATTTCAAACATTAATCTAAGCCGTCTTCTTTTTGAAGCCGGCTTTTTTATTTTAATTCTCATACAATGATTGATTTAACTTCATCTGGAAAGCATTTTTAAAGTGTCTGATTGTTAGGTGGTTAAGGCATACGTTGTTGCATAGATCGAGTTGGTGGTAATATCATCGCGTAATATGTAAGAGTGGTTATGTTACTCTGTATTAATGATGCGTGATTAAAGTATGGAAATGTGCGATACGCCATGGAAAGCGACGTAGAGGGTTTGACGACTCAGATAATGCTCTTCTATGAAAAAGAGCATCATATCTCCCGCTTCGAACGCTACAAGATTTCATTGATTCTCTGTTTTTAAAGTGTTTGGCGAGGACGAATAGAAAGTCAGAAAGTACGGCCATGAAAACGGAGAACTTGGCGAACGCTCTATCTCACAGTGGATGTAGGTACGCATGAAATCTTTGTGTAGAGGTAAACCTCGTCGATGTAGTAATAGTGTAGTGCTGCCAACATTACTTAATCTACCTCGAAGAAAGAGCAATGATATGTCAGGTAACGGAGCTTGTGATACGAAGGTGTACCATTAAGTACTGCCCCGAAAAGGTATTATTCCGTTAACCTCACAGCGTAAAAATACAAGTAACTGGGAGCCTGGGCATTCGAGATATGACGCAATAGGAGTGTTAAAAAGTGATGCAATAGCCCAGTGGAAAGTTCACTCCGATTATCACGTTCGAGCAATATTTGAAACAGTAATTTTACGATCTAAGGGGGTCACTAGTGGTGAATGAGCTTGAGGAATTAGAATTCTCCGGTAGGTTGTTAGTATGTTTTTATGCATATGTACCTTAGTCAGCTAATTTTCCTATAGAGCTTAAAGGTTCCGACTTTCCGATTAATGAGCTAAATCAATCTTAGAATGTGGCTCAATCCAGCATCGATGTTAATGGAATAAGAAGTGCATAACAACAGTATCAAAATCTGTGAAAAATAAAACATTTTCAAAGCTGAATTTTAAACTTAAATATGGTTAAATAT
>NZ_JBFRSN010000582.1:0-490 GCF_041473595.1 Vibrio sp. 10N.222.46.A1 | reverse complement strand
GCCGGTAGCGTTATCTAAACCAGCATTTAACGTTGATACGCGACCTCCTCTTTGCCACTTAGGAATGACACGAACATCTCTGTTTCTTACCGTTTTATGTCTTTGCTCCCCTCGCATTGCAGCTAAGTAGGTATCTTCATTTTGAGTTGCTCCATCGACTACGGCTAAAATCTCAATCTTTCCGGGATAAAGCTGTTCAACAAGCGTGTCGATCGTTATCTCAATTGCATCTCCTTCTCCATAACAAGTAATTACAAACGAGATGCTTGGGTATTCTTTTATCTCTATGTCACTGGCCGAATAAGACCAGCGAAAGATTCCACTTAACACAAGCAGAAAGAGTGGGAGCTCCACCATAATCATCATGGGGAAAAGCATTAGCCAAAGCTCAGAGTTCTCTAAAAGCATCCCCCAGAAGTACTGTTGGAGATCAAGGCTAACTGACAGCATAGATTTCACTGACTTTACTTTCTAACCAATAACCAACATC
>NZ_JBFRSN010000581.1:0-520 GCF_041473595.1 Vibrio sp. 10N.222.46.A1 | reverse complement strand
GAACATTACCAACGCTTAACCAAACAAGCCGTTGCATTAATTGAATCAGAACCCGATCTAACTGCTAATCTAGCTAATATCAGCTCATTATTATTCATGGAGTTGGATGAATTAAATTGGGCAGGCTTCTATTTAATGAAGCAGGACCAATCTAAGGAAAAAGACGAACTTGTGCTTGGCCCATTCCAAGGTCAACCAGCTTGTGTTCGAATTCCGGTAGGGCGTGGTGTGTGTGGAACTGCGGTCGCGACGAATACAGTTCAGCGCATTCATGATGTTCATGAATTCGAAGGACACATCGCTTGTGACGCTGCAAGTAACTCAGAAATCGTTATACCATTTTCGATTGACGGGAAAATTGCGGGCGTTCTTGATATCGATAGCCCAAATGTTGGCCGTTTTTCTCAAATTGACGAGGACGGATTAACATTTTTCATGGCAGAAGTGGAAAAGCTGCTTAATTCGCACGCGAACAAGGCATAAATTATTCTCTTACTGTGGTTTTTCCCAAGCATCTCTC
>NZ_JBFRSN010000580.1:0-1264 GCF_041473595.1 Vibrio sp. 10N.222.46.A1 | reverse complement strand
GATATTTACCATGTAACTCAACTCTTCCCAACCGTAATGTTCAACCAATTCAGTCAGCAGCTTCTGTAGAGTGATACCGTGAAGTGGGTTGTTGTCTTGTGTCATGAGATGTTCTCGCCATTTATTTGAGTTAAGTATACCAGTTTCGCCTTATGAATTATCCGACCATTTGAGTTCGTAGTCGGTGTGGATAATCGAAAGCTCTTCTCTACCTGTATTACCAAATAATTTAACCTGATTCTGCATCCATTCTTCGAAACGTTTTATCTTTTCTCGATGGAAGTAACCTGGAGGCGCGCATAAAAAGTAATTGTATTTAGGCTTCAGCGCGATGTTTCCGATTCGCACCAATTTCTTTTCCTGTAAATAGCGATACACCAAGCTGTGCTTAACAAGCGCGACACCTTGAACGGATAGTGCACCTTCTAACACAAAATGAGAGCCATCAAATTGCAATGATGTGCGGCCAGCTTTTACTCCTGCGACTTGTAACCAGAGATTCCAATCCATATCAGGCCAACGGTCTTCAATGAGTTCCGCTTTATGCAGATCGTCGATGTCATAGATACCATGTTTCTCTTGATAAATAGGGTGGCAAACCGGGTAAATGACCTCGTCCATCAACCAACGTGATTCGATGTTTGGGTAGTCTCCATGACCGTATCTAACGCAGATATCGACATTAGAATCTTCAAATGTGACTAGCTTATTGGTCGGCTCAATTAGCATGGATAGATCAGGGTGGCGACCGCGAAAGTCGCCAATTCTTGGTACGAGCCAATGCTGAGCAAAGGAAGGCACGGTAGAGATCGACAGTTGAGTAGGGTTAGGATCTTGGTTGATTCGTCTCACCCCATCTTGAATATGAGCAAAGCCTTTCTTCGCTTGCAGGTAAAGCACTTCACCTTCATGAGTGAGTACTATTTTTCGGTGTTGGCGAATAAACAGATCTGCAGCTAACCACTCTTCAAGTTGGCGAATCTGTTGGCTGACGGCAGCTGCCGTGACAAATAGTTTCTGTGCGGCGACTTTAAAACTGCCAGTTTCAGCCGCCGTGTAAAAATAGTAGATCCCTTGGAATGGTGGGGCTCGTTCTCTCACATTAGTTTTCCTTAACTGAATGCCAGTATCTATCGTTTGTCGATGTTGCTCTGTTGATTAATTATCGACCATAACAAAACAAAAGATCAACAGGAGAAAGGCTATGAATACGATCACAGCAACAGCAAATACCAACCATTCATTTTTTTCATCATTGTCAATT
>NZ_JBFRSN010000579.1:0-686 GCF_041473595.1 Vibrio sp. 10N.222.46.A1 | reverse complement strand
GCTCAAGGCTAACTAATAAACCGTCAGCTAAATTTTTATCGTCTTCAACGAGAAGCAATGTCTGTTTCACAAGGTATCTCCAAAATAAATGTTGTTGGGGGGCCGATAAGCGTCATGTGACCGCCCATTTTTCCGACCATAGATTCTACTATCGTCAGACCTAAACCGAGTCCACTCTTACTTACGAATGGCTTTCTTAGTTGCCCCCAATCTTTGCGAGACAAGTCTCCATTATCTATAACTTTGAATGTCAGCTTCTTGTCAGAAGTATTCAGTTCTAGTATCACCGGGGCAACGCCGTATTTCACGGCATTTCTGATCAGGTTATCGATACACGTTCCTAACCAATATACGTTTACTTTTGCAGCAATATCTTTGTTTACGCGGAGTTCAATGCCCGGAGCAAAGTCTTCTTCAACTTTGTATTGAAGCCACTCTTCAACACTTGGCACCCACTCTGTAGCAAGCGGTTGGTTGTCTGATTGCAAATAGTCTTTACTTGCTTCTGCCAACTGCCTTAAACGGCGTGTATCTTCACACAACCTACGAAATTCATCATATACCGATTCTGGCAAGTGTTCGAACTCTCGCCTAAACCCTTCAACTGTTAATGACAAACTTGCAATCGGCGTTCTTAATTCATGCGTTAGAATTTGAAGAACCAGCATGCGGCTCTTCATCTCTTG
>NZ_JBFRSN010000578.1:0-3302 GCF_041473595.1 Vibrio sp. 10N.222.46.A1 | reverse complement strand
GATGCCTTGTTCAACCAGCTTTTCAAAAATGACATCTTGGGCTGGCTTGGCGACATCGAGAAAAACCTTTTCGAGCAACTCTCTTTGCACTTCAGAGGGAGGCATATTCATCACTTGAGCAATCAAGCGAGGAAACTTGGGCACCTTGACCATCTCTTTATAGTAAGTCCGCATTAAATCAAGAAAGTTCTCATGGCTGCTTTCTTCAACCAATCTCTGCATTTGCAATTGCATCGGTCGTAGCGTTTCACGCAGCATCGCCTCAAATAATCCAGCCTTACTGCCAAAGTAATAACGGATCATCGCAATGTTCACACCCGCACGATCAGCAATCAGGCGTGTCGAGACCTTGTCGTATGACTGAACGACAAACAGATCACGAGCATGCTCAATCAATAGTTGTCGAACATCTAAGTTCTGTTGAGGTCGCCCCGCTTTTCGTGCCGTCATGGCAAAAATCCATCTCTATAATTAATCATTCGATTAATTATAGAGATAAACAGGCATAACAGTAGAAGATTAATTACTCACTATTTAATCAATTGATTAATTACTTTAGTCACGCTTGTGATTTTTTTGGTGAATCGTTCCATTAAAAATATTTACTACAAAGTTTTAACCTACACATCAGCCAAACGATAAACTAACCCGCCAATACAAAACCACCATTCAGTTGATATCGCTAACACTTAAACAAAAAACAGCACAAACAAAACCAAAACACTGCCAATGCACGCTGATATTGGATTTTCTTGTTTGACGCTCAGAATAAATTACGGTAAATATGGTGTTAACAGTTTATTTACGGATATTTGTGTAATGATTTTTTCTTCTTCTCTACTGCTGAAACTTCTCCTTATCGTGAACCAATCGCGCGGGTAAGTTGTGGGTCAAGAACTACACAAATATTAAAACCCGCACTGAGCGGGTTTTTTTGTAACTGGCACTTTTAAAAGAACATCATTCTTAATAATAATTTGGATAGCAATCGATTCATTATCGATATAAGGAAGCACCCATGAACGATCAAGTAATAATTTTTGATACTACCTTACGTGACGGCGAGCAAGCATTGGCTGCAAGCCTTACGGTAAAAGAGAAGTTACAGATCGCTTATGCTCTTGAGAGACTGGGTGTAGATGTTATCGAAGCTGGCTTCCCTATTTCTTCTCCGGGTGATTTTGAGTCAGTACAAACCATCGCTAAACACATCAAAGACAGCCGTATTTGTGCGCTTTCTCGTGCCGTAGCGAAAGATATCGATGCCGCTGCCGAAGCGCTTAAAGTTGCTGACCAGTTCCGTATTCATACCTTCATCTCAACATCAACGGTTCACGTACAAGACAAATTACGCCGCAGCTACGATGACGTAGTAGAGATGGCAGTGAAAGCAGTCAAGCACGCTCGTAACTATACCGATGATGTTGAATTCTCTTGTGAAGATGCCGGCCGTACCCCTATCGACAACCTATGTCGCATGGTTGAAGCCGCGATTAACGCAGGCGCGAAAACCATCAACATTCCAGACACAGTGGGCTACACAGTACCAAATGAGTTTGGTGGCATTATCAAGACGCTATTCGATCGCGTACCCAACATCGACCAAGCGATCATCTCTGTTCACTGTCACGATGACTTAGGTATGTCGGTTGCAAACTCAATTGCTGCTGTGCAAGCGGGCGCTCGCCAAATTGAAGGCACAATCAACGGTATTGGCGAACGTGCAGGTAACTGTTCTTTAGAAGAAATTGCAATGATCATCAAAACTCGCCAAGAGCTTTTGGGTGTTCATACTGGCTTGGATCACAAAGAGATTCACCGTACCAGTAAGTTGGTTAGCCAACTTTGCCACATGCCGATTCAAGACAATAAAGCAATCGTCGGTGCTAACGCATTCAGCCACTCTTCAGGTATTCACCAAGATGGCATGCTTAAGAACAAGAACACTTACGAGATCATGACGCCTGAGTCTATTGGCTTGAAAAACAAAGCCTTAAACCTAACAAGTCGTAGTGGCCGAGCCGCTGTTAAGAGCCACATGGACGCGATGGGTTATAAAGACAATGAGTACAACCTAGATTCATTGTACGAAGACTTCTTGAAGCTTGCTGATCGTAAAGGACAAGTGTTCGATTACGACCTAGAAGCATTGATGCACTTCGCGAATCTACGTGATGAAGATGACTTCTATAAACTTAACTACCTAAGCGTACAATCTGGTAGTGTTATGTCTACCACCAGCATCAAACTGCAATGTGGTGATGAAGAGAAATGCGAAGCGGCTGTCGGCAACGGCCCGGTTGATGCTTTATACCAATGTATCTACCGCTTAACAGGCTACGAAATCGCGTTGGATAAGTTCGACCTAACTGCAAAAGGTGAAGGTGAAGATGGCTTAGGTCAAGCTGACATCATTGCTAACTATAAAGGCCGTAAGTACCACGGTACGGGCGTTTCAACAGATATCGTTGAAGCTTCTGGTCAAGCGTTGCTACACGTTATCAATAGCATTCAACGCGCAGACACTATTGCTGAAATGAAGCAGCAAAAATTCGCGACAGTTTAATACCCCAATAACAGAGCCCTAGAGCCGATGTTGTTGGCTTTAGGGACAAAATTTAAAACGAGCCAAACAGCTCAGTAACAAGAATTAAAGGATTAACATGACAGATAAATCATACAAGATTGCCGTACTACCTGGTGATGGCATTGGCCCAGAAGTAATGCAGCAAGCACATAAAGTGCTAGACGCGATTGAAAAGAAGCACGCGATTAGCTTTTCTCGCGAAGAGTATGATGTTGGTGGTATCGCAATTGATAATCACGGCTGCCCACTTCCAGAAGCGACAGTAACGGGCTGTGAAGAATCTGACGCAGTACTATTTGGCTCGGTTGGCGGACCTAAGTGGGAACATCTCCCACCAAACGATCAACCAGAGCGTGGTGCCCTACTTCCTCTACGTAAACACTTCCAACTGTTCTGTAACTTACGTCCTGCACAAATCCATAAAGGTCTAGAGTCTTTCTCTCCTTTGCGTGCAGACATCTCAGGTAACGGCTTCGACATCGTTGTTGTTCGTGAACTAACTGGCGGTATCTACTTCGGTCAACCAAAAGGCCGTGAAGGCGAAGGCGCAACAGAGAAAGCCTTTGATACTGAGGTTTACCACCGTTACGAAATCGAACGAATTGCGAAGATTGCTTTTGAATCCGCTCGTCTACGTAACAAAAACGTTTACTCAATCGATAAAGCGAACGTTCTTCAGAGCTCTATCTTATGGCGTGAAGTGGTTGAAGAGATC
>NZ_JBFRSN010000577.1:0-2193 GCF_041473595.1 Vibrio sp. 10N.222.46.A1 | reverse complement strand
AATCATAATTGAATAACCCCTAAACAAACTTGATATGTTGCTGGCAAGAAACCTTGATGGTTTTTAAACTCTCGATATTCCCGTTCAACAAGCTGCAACATGCGGCGACTTGTTAAACCTTGTGAGCGACCACTTACGTGATTAGCGCCGATACCTTTAAGGTCGCGCATCAGTTCAAACGCAGTGTCGTACCAAACGGTGATGGTGGGCAAGTCTAGTTGATGAGCCGTACAGCTAGATTGCGCTAACGCAATTTTTACCTGATTGATTGTAATAAAATGGTTAACGTGTTGATGTGCGTCAATTTTGGACCACGACTTTTTCAGTTCAAACAGTGATCCATCAAGCAAAGTTGAGAAAATAACACGTCCACCAACCGCTGTAACACGCTTCATCTCTCTCAAAGGCGACGACAAGTCGTCACACCATTGCAACGCAAGGCTAGAGAAAACGATGTCAAAGTGCCCGTCTTCAAACGGTAATTGCTCGGCATCGGCTTGTTGATATGAAGAGACTGATACACCACAGCGCTGTTTTGCTTCGTCCAACATTCCATTGGAAAGGTCAGCACATACCACTGCAGCACCTCGCTTAACTAACTGTTCAGAGAAATACCCTGTACCACAACCTAGATCGAGCACCTTTAACCCAGAGAGGTCACTCGGTAGCTTATCCAATAGTCGGTGGCCTACATCGCGCTGAAACTCAGCGTGTTTGTCATAGGTTGCAGCTGCTTTGCCGAAGGCTTCAGCAATCGCACTCTTATCTTGGCTTACGTAATTATGCACTACTGCTTCTTGTGACATTTACTGAGCCTCTTTCTTTAATTCAAAGCTTGATTCTATGCTTGGTTTGCTTCCAGAGTCGTTGCTTCGCTCTATTGCTTGAAGCAACGAGTCAGTTAACTGAAGAATCTGTTTCTGACTGTGGTTCGCCGTTAAGGTAATACGCAAACGAGCAGTCCCAATAGGCACCGTTGGTGGCCTTATTGCCGTTACCCAAACTTGGTTGCGCTTTAACTCTTCAGCAATAGATAGTGCTGCTTGGGCTTCGCCGATTAAAAATGGCTTGATCGGCGTCTGAGTATCAATAAAACCTTTCACATCATTCATCTGCTCTGCATAGAGAGCGCCTAACTCCGTGAGTTTCTCACGACGCCACTCTTGCGTTTGAATCATCTGGCATGCATGAGACAAAGCCACCGCTTGTGAAGGTGGCATTGCCGTCGAATACACATGATGACGCGCACACTGAGTTAAGTAATCACCCACTTCTGACGAACAAAGAATCGCAGCACCAGAAAGGCCAAATGCTTTACCAAAGGTCACCACCAAGATATCAGGTGAGATTTGTGCGGCGTTGCAACTCCCTGCCCCGTTATCACCTAATACGCCAATACCGTGGGCATCATCAACCACCAACCAACTGTCGTATTGATTAGTCAGGCTAGATATCTGGCTGAGAGGCGCTTGATCACCATCCATGCTGAACACACCCTCAGTCACAACCAAGGATTGTGGAGTTTGACTCAATAGCGACTCTAAATGTTGCGTGTCGTTATGCTTAAAGCGTTTCATGGTTGCAGGTGAAAGCATCCCCGCTTCCATCAAAGAGGCGTGGTTGAGCTTATCTTGCAGTAGAAAATCGTCTTTTTCGAGCAGAGAAAACAACAAAGCTTGATTAGCACTGAAACCAGAACTAAATAGAATGGCACGTTCAAAGCCAAGCCATTCACACAGCTGAGCCTCTAAATTTCGATGAGCAGGACTAAAACCCGTGACCAATGGCGATGCTGCACTTCCAGCACCATATTTGGAAAGTCCGGTTTGCCATGCATCGACCAGTTCAGGATCGTTTGCCAAGCCTAGGTAATCATTACTCGAAAAGTTAATAAAGCGAGAACCTTCACTATTAAGCAAAGGGCTATTGCTGTTTTCGAGCACCTTAAGTTGACGAGTTAACCCTTGCTCACGGCGATGAGCAAGGGCACTTTTGATGCGAGATTTAAACAGTGGCATCGTAGAACATGTCATCTTTCGTTGGACGAGCAGCAACGCGCTCCACCACTTGATCTAACAGTTCATTTTCTTGAATTTCGTCTGGCTTCTGAGCCACCTGTTGGCTGTTGATACCTAACTTCTTAAACAGCTGCATGTCCGTGTCTTCATCTGGGTTTGGCGTAGTCAGTAGCTT
>NZ_JBFRSN010000576.1:0-3531 GCF_041473595.1 Vibrio sp. 10N.222.46.A1 | reverse complement strand
GAGCGAATCAACATGGCGAACTCATACAAAAGCGTTGTTGAATCATTCAAAGTCCCAACCATCAATGTCGGCGGCGGTTATTACAACTACCAACTGAGTGAGAACGACTCCCTACTCGGCCCGGTATTTGGTGCCTCTGATGCGGTTGAGTCAGCAACGGGCATGTCGTTACTTGAAGCCCAACACGATGGTGGGTTCTTAGGTGCGAGCATCGCGTGGGAAATGGACTTGTTTGGACGTATCGACAAACAATCCAACGCAGCGACGATTCGAGTTGAACAAGCCGAGATATTCCAATCAGGCTTGAACACCTTGATCACTGCCGATGTCATTCACAACTACCTGCAATATCGTGGCGCGCAAGAGCGAAAAATGATCGCACTAGAGAACATAGCCGACCAAAAGCAGACTTTAGAATTGGTCACCAAAGTGGTTCGCAGCGGCTACGGGTCTGAGTTAGATCTTGCTCAAGCCAAAGCCATGCTTGCGGCGACTGAATCTATTGTTCCTCAACTTGAAATAGCAGAGCAAGTTCACAAACAACGTATGGCGGTGTTGTTAGGCGAATCACTCACGAGCGTAAACCAACGTTTAGTCGGTGAATTCACCCTTCCGCGAATGAACGATGTAATTCCGACAGGCTTACCTTCTGACTTATTAGAACGACGCCCAGATATCCGAATCGCAGAACGCGAAATGGCAGCCATTAACGAAGAACTTGGTGCAAGCATTGCTAATCGCTATCCAAAGTTCTTCCTAACGGGTACGCCAGGTGTGACGGCAGGAAGCTTTGATGATCTGTTCAGTAGCGACTCATTCGGTTGGGCTGCTTCTGCCGGTATCAGTTGGAATGTATTCGATGGTGGCCGAGGCGAAGCCATGGTAGAAATGAACGAAGCAAGGTTCCGTTCTGCAGCGCTTAACTACCAACACTCTGTCGACAGCGCCTTTGCAGAAGTCGATTCAAGCTTGTTTGCCTATGGCCGTAGCCAAGAGAACCAAAAGCGCATCAATGAAGCTACCCTTGCCGTTGATAACGCGGTGAGCAAGGCAAAGTCGCTATACAAAGCGGGGCTAGTCGATTACTTGTCGGTGTTAGACGCACAAAGACAACAAAAAGCGATGCAAGATCGCCAAGTAGCCGCCAAGCTTCAAACCGCCAATACTACGATTGCAGTATATAAAGCCTTAGGAGGAGATTGGAAGGTGGCGAACGAAACGCAGAGTGTCGAATTAGCTCACGTTAACTAGTATTTCTGCTCTATGTTCTCTGCTGAATGTTCTCTGGTTCTGTGCTGAATGATGTAATAAGCGTAATAAAAAATACCGCCGTTGATTAAGGCGGTATTTTTATGAATTCGTTAACTGGCTAATGAGCTGACCAACAAGATAACCACTGACTAGGAATTAGACGCTTCGTTGCTGCCTGTATCTACGGTTTTGATCAAAGGGCCAGCACACTCGACAAAATCACCGATATCGAAAGTCTCTGGCGCATCGGCTCCACCCGTCACCCCAAAACTACCAGTAACCGTTGGCTCCTTATCAGTCTTATCTACGTCTAAAATGATCTCTACTTTATACGTGTGACCATCAGGAAGGAGTTTGGCACACTCTTCTAGTGTTGAAGCGGTAGCACCCATGCTAAAACCGAATAAACACACCGCAAGTACACTACTTTTCATTTTCAACATCATAAAACCTCTTGAAGACTATAGAGGCATCATACCAATAATCGGCAAACCTTCACGATAAACGTTGAGAAGTGAGTTCATAGCAACAAGGCCAATTAGCCCCAACCATGGGGAGCGCTTTCGCTATCATCGTACTCAGCATGACAAACCGAGCACTTGAAGTAGCTAATTTTTGATTTTGATTTATGTGAACCCAATAACACGCCGAATGCAATATTTAGAATTCGTGACTTGAGGGTGTTTTTCTCCTGCTGTTTTAACTTCACTTCGGACGCGCTTAACCTGATGTGTGACGTTTTCTTATTACAGTTTCCACATCGTAATACAGTGTCATTTTCTTGCATTTCCCTATTCCTTTAAGCACGTATATAGACAATTTCGTTATAACCTAAGTTCGCTGACTGAATTAGGTTCCAAACCGACATTAATAAACAAACGCTTAGACTCAAAGCAAACTAAAGAACCGTCACGCCTTCACCTTCAATCACTGAGTTAACATTCGCTCGCTCGATTATCTTGAGTAACGTTGTCTGGATTAACTCATTATCTCGAATTTCTGTTTCGCAAGAGAAACGCTCCTCTTGAACACCATCGCTCTCACCCAACATAAATTGAACCGAAACTTCCGTTGCGAGATCTTTTGTCGTTCCGTAATACGCTAGCGTGATTTTTGGGTATCCGTTGTCGCCTTTTTTAACCTGCTTTGCGATGCGTTTTTTAGCTTTATCTAAATTCATACAACTTCCTTTTAAGGCTGAAACTAAAAATGAACAAACGTCTGGTATATCGTAGTTTTACTATAAAGCATTACCACATCCACTACATGATTTTATGGATGATAATCCTCTTTTTCTTACGTTAGTTTTTCCACAAGAAACACAAAATTTCAATGAGTGGATATTGTAAATAGACGTCAAGATAACCAGCGGAACCCAGACCAATAATTCTGACCCATTACCACCTGAGCTATAGATAAAACCAATCGAGAAGATACCAAAAACAACAGACTGCAAAGTCCACAATGTTTGTTTGTACTTCGCACCTTTGATAATAAAAAACGTAAAAAAGCCAATTGAGCTACTGATAAGCCCATAAACCGCAAAACCTATAAAGGCTTCTTGTTGATTCATAACTCTCCCTGTCAACATCACGTTTACGGTCCGAGCAACGCTACTGCCCAAAACCATATGACCTTAAACATTAGTCAAACTTTAAACGAAAAGTGCCAAGCCTCGTAAATCACTTTTGAGTTATCTGTTCGTTAGCAGCTTTCAAGGCCGTATTTAAACCGTCTGTATCCTTACAACCAATGTAAACATGCTTTCCATTGCTTAGGCTTAACTTCAGCGCTGAACCTATCGATACATTATATAACCAACCATCGCTCAACATGCGGATGCCAATACCTTGATACCACTTGCTTTGATAAAACGATGTCTCCGTTATGTCTGACACTTCTACATTCTTACGCCAAAAACCAAAACCGAAATACCAGCTCAATGCATTGCCTTTGACCTCAATTGTCATGGAGAAAAAGAGCAAAGCAATTAACCCGTTGATGGCGTGAGCGATGAATGTTCCGGAGTTATTATCAGACGTAATGACAATGAAAGCACTTATCGAAACAAGGATGAGCAACAACCCCTTGTTGTATTCCTTACTATAAAACACAGTTATATCTCCTATAGACAACGAACAACCAATTACCTAGCCAACAGCTATCTTACTGCGGCCTTTCTAAATAATAGTGGCAAGTAATGAAAGTAGATTCCCCAAAACCAAGTAGCTTCACCTTGATACTACCGAACCAAAGTATCAAACCAGAATAACCTCGTTC
>NZ_JBFRSN010000575.1:0-917 GCF_041473595.1 Vibrio sp. 10N.222.46.A1 | reverse complement strand
GTGGGCTTTTTTGTGCCTGTTGTACCGTCCTAAATATGGTTGACACATTTCCAACATGAAATTGGAGAGTGTCATGAAAACAACAAGTAGACGTACTCAACGAGATTATTCTCTTGCCTTTAAATTGGCAGTCGTAAGCCAAGTTGAAAAAGGCGAAATGACTTATAAGCAAGCTCAAGAACGTTATGGGATCCAAGGTCGCTCTACCGTTTTAGTTTGGCTTCGTAAACATGGTCAACTAGATTGGTCTAAAGGAATAGAACAATCGAGAGCGTTAGGAGCGACTATGTCAAACTCTTCCTCAACTCAAACCCCAGAGCAACGAATCAAAGAACTCGAGCAGCAATTAGAAGAGACTCAGCTCAAAGCTGAGTTCTTTGAAGCGGTTGTAAAAGTCATGGATCGAGATTTCGGTGTCCGAATCTCAAAGAAGCGCAAGGCCGAGTTATTAAGGAAAAAACGGTCAGAAAGTTGACCGTCACTAAAGCTTGTCACTTCATAGGTATTACACGACAAGCTTTCTACAAGCGCTGTGTTGCAGAAATTCATCAGACAAAGAAAGATGAATCAGTACTCGGTTTTGTGAAGGAGCAAAGGATGATGCACCCTCGTATAGGAACTCGTAAGATCAAGTATTTACTTGCTCAGAACGATATTGAAATAGGGCGAGACCGCTTATTCTCTCTGCTGAGAATGAATCGATTATTAGTGCAGAATCGAAGGGCTTATCATCGAACCACAAACAGTAATCATCGCTTTTACTGCCATCCGAATCGTGTCAAAGAAGGCTTAATACCGGAAAGACCAGAGCAATTATGGGTTGCCGATATTACTTATCTAGCAACGCGGCGTGGTAGTACTTATCTCAGTTTAGTGACGGACGCTTACTCAAGAAAAATCGTGGGCTATCACATAAG
>NZ_JBFRSN010000574.1:0-5124 GCF_041473595.1 Vibrio sp. 10N.222.46.A1 | reverse complement strand
ATCAATAGCTAAGCAAAAATGCTGAACTATTCACATTGATTGCAAGTTTTAACAAGAGTATTTGCCACCATTCGTTCTTTCTGCTATAGATACCCGCCTTAAAATTAGCTGCTTTGCAGTTGACTAGGTGTAAATAGGAGATGCTGTATGCCAGAATCTAAGAAAAAAGCGCTAGGCATCCTAGCCATCGCAGGTGTTGAACCGTACCAAGCAAAGACAGGTGAAGAGTACATGTCACCTGAGCAAACGGAACATTTTACAAAAATTTTATCAGCTTGGCGCAACCAGCTCAGGGAAGAAGTTGATCGTACTGTGCACCACATGCAGGACGAAGCAGCGAATTTTCCAGATCCTGTTGACCGAGCTTCTCAAGAAGAAGAATTCAGCCTAGAGTTACGTAACCGTGACCGTGAGCGCCGTCTTATCAAGAAAATTGAGAAGACACTAGATAAGATCGAAGAAGACGATTTCGGCTTCTGCGACTCTTGCGGTGTCGAGATTGGTATTCGTCGTCTTGAAGCTCGTCCAACTGCTGACCTTTGTATTGACTGTAAAACACTTGCAGAGATCAAAGAGAAACAGATGCAAGGTTAATTCTTGCGGATGTAAAGAAAGGGAGCTTTGGCTCCCTTTTTTGTTTGTTTTAAAAAGTGGTTTATATCGTTGTTGATAGCGATAAACTAATCACCAAACGTCTTAAGAATCGGCTACTGCGGTACCATCAAGATTAGGTTTCTCACTCATGAATTATATCGGACGCTTTGCACCATCACCGTCAGGTCCTCTTCATTTTGGCTCACTGGTTGCTGCTCTTGGTAGCTACTTTCAAGCGAAATCTAACCAAGGACAATGGTTAGTTCGTATGGAAGACCTCGATCCGCCAAGAGAAATGGCTGGCGCTGCAGACCTCATTCTTAAGACGCTTGAGGCTTACCACCTGTATTGGGACGGTGAAGTCGTTTATCAAAGCCAGCGTCATGACCTATATCAAGCTCAAATTGATCAATGGGTCACTGACAATCAGGCCTACTACTGTCAATGTACCCGTAAGCAAATAAAGTCCTTGGGTGGGTTTTATAGTGGCCACTGCCGAGACAAAGGTTTGGTTGATTCAGGCGAACAGGCGGTGCGCTTGTGTATGGACTTTCCCATCGAGTCCTTTGACGATGTTCGTCACGGCACGATTCAAATTCCCAAAGCATTGGCTGAAGAAGATTTTATTATCAAGCGCAGAGATGGGTTGTTTGCCTATAACTTGGCAGTTGTCCTTGATGACATCGAACAAGGGGTAACAGAAGTCGTTAGAGGTGCAGATCTGATAGAACCAACAGGTCGACAAATCAGTTTGTATAAGACGCTCAAGCAAAAAAACGTGAGCTACTTGCACTTACCATTGGCAACCGATGGCTTGGGGAATAAACTGTCAAAACAAAATCATGCCACCGCGATAGATCTCGACAACCCAAAACCGACGTTAATCAATGCGATGCGATTCTTAGGTTTTAATATCCCGAATGCTCTTTTCGAGGCGTCAATAGATGAAATTTTATTGTGGGGCTGCCAGCAATGGAACGTCTATCAGTTACCTGATAGTTTACAAAAAGAGCACAGCAATGAGTTCGAAACTAACGGCAAATCGCAATAACGATACATAAAAATACCGTAACAAATACCTGTGACTAAGCAGACGATGTTCTCAAATGGCTCGCGCTAAGCTATTATTAGCCGCAATTAAACTCTGCACTACCACTTTGGACTAAGAGAAAAACAAAGCTGGCGATACCTACTTTGTTATAAACTAATGAATACAAACGACAATACCCCAAGCGAACAACGCGGATTCCACGAATTAGCTCTGAATATTTATACTCGTCAAGAGCACAATATTTCACGCAAGCAGATCAGCGACAATGCACTTAAAGTGTTATATCGCCTGAATGGTGCGGGTTTTGACGCATTTCTAGTCGGTGGTGGTGTACGCGACATCTTATTGGGCTCTCAGCCAAAAGATTTTGATATCGCGACCAACGCAACGCCAGAGCAAATCAAGCACCTATTCAGAAACTGTCGCCTTATCGGTCGACGTTTTCGCTTGGCACATATCATGTTTGGTCGTGACATCATTGAAGTAGCAACTTTCCGTGGCCACCACCAAGAGCCATCGAAAAACGTTTCTGCGCAATCTGAAGAAGGTATGTTGCTACGCGATAACGTGTACGGCAATGTTGATGAAGATGCAGAACGTCGTGACTTCACAATCAATGCGATGTACTACAACATTGCAGACTATAGCATCCACGATTACGCGGGTGGTGTAGAAGATTTAGAAGATAAGCTGATCCGCCTGATTGGCGATCCAGAAACGCGTTACCGCGAAGACCCAGTACGCATGCTACGTGCAATGCGCTTCGCCGCTAAACTGGATTTTGATATTGAGGAAGATACAGCCGACCCAATTGAAGAGTTAGCACACCTTCTAAAAGATATCCCAGCAGCGCGCCTTTACGAAGAGTCTCTAAAATTACTGCAATCAGGTCACGGTTTAGAAACCTACCACTTGATGCGTGAGTACAACCTGTTCCAGCAGATGTTCCCTTCAGTAGCGGAACACTTCACAGAAGGCTACGACTCACATACCGAGCAGATGCTTGATTTGGTACTCGACTCGACTGACCTTCGCATCGAAGATGGCAAGCGAGTAAACCCCGCGTTTATGTTTGCTGCAATGCTTTGGTACCCAATGAACAAGTTGGCAGACAAGCTTGTCGCTGAACAGGGTATGGCGCACTACGATGCGATCATGGAAGCAAGTAACATCATTCTTGATCGACAAGTAAAATCAATTGCGATTCCTCGTCGCCATACCGCAACCATTCGCGAAGTTTGGCAACTGCAACTACGACTGCCTCGCCGCAACGGTAAACGTGCCGTTCGCCTGATGGAACTCAATAAGTTCCGTGCTGGCTACGATTTCCTAGAAATGCGTGGCGAAATTGAAGGTGGCGAAACCAAAGAACTAGCAAAATGGTGGGAGCGTTATCAGACAGCAGGACGCAATATGCGTCAAGCGATGGCTAATGACGTAGCAGCACCATCAAAGTCGGGTCATCGCCGCCGTAAGACTTACAGGAACAAAAAGAGTAAGCAATCAGAATGATAACGGCTTACATTGCGGTCGGCAGTAATCTTGCCGACCCTGTTAGCCAAGCAAACTTGGCTATCGAAACGCTAAAGAATCTTCCGCGAACAACGTTTGTTGCGACCTCACAGCTATATAGTAGCACTCCAATGGGGCCGCAAAACCAACCCGACTACATCAACGCGGTAGTAGCAATTAAAACAGAATTAACGCCAATTGAACTGCTTGATTGCACTCAAAAGATCGAGCAAGAGCAAGGGCGCGTCCGTAAAGACGAGCGTTGGGGTCCAAGAACCTTGGATCTCGATATCGTGTTATACGGCAATGAGGTGATCGATTCAGAGCGCTTAACCGTTCCTCATTACGGAATGAAAGAAAGAGAGTTTGTGCTCTACCCGCTTGCTGAAATCGCACCAAGTTTACAACTCCCTGATGGGACTGAGCTGACAGAACTACTAAAAATAGTAGATAAGAACGGGCTCAATGTTTGGCAGCAATAGCCAAGCGCATTAAGGAAAATCAATGAAAAAAGTAACCATTAACGACCTAATCAAGTGCAAACAAGAAGGCCGTAAATTCGCGACGTCGACAGCTTATGATGCGAGTTTTGCTCAATTATTCGAAAGCCAAGATATGCCAGTTCTACTTGTCGGTGACTCACTTGGCATGGTTCTACAAGGTCGTAACGATACATTACCAGTAACCGTTGAAGATATTGCTTACCATACTCGCTCAGTGCGTGCCGGTAGCCCAAACTGTCTTCTTATGGCTGACATGCCATTCATGAGTTACGCCACACCAGAGCAAGCCTGTGAGAACGCAGCAACCTTAATGCGCGCTGGTGCGAATATGGTGAAAATCGAAGGCGGAAGCTGGTTGATTGAAACTGTGAAGATGCTAACAGAACGTGCTGTACCAGTATGTGCACACTTAGGCTTAACGCCTCAATCGGTAAACATTTTTGGTGGTTACAAAGTTCAAGGTCGTGACAACGAGCAAGCCGATAAAATGGTTGCTGATGCGCTAGCACTACAAAATGCAGGTGCTCAAATCGTTCTTCTTGAATGTGTACCAGCTTCATTAGCAAAAAGAATTACAGAAGCTTGTGACGTACCGGTTATCGGCATCGGCGCAGGTAATGTTACCGATGGTCAGATCTTGGTTATGCATGACATGTTCGGTATTTCTGCGAACTACATGCCGAAATTCTCTAAGAATTTCCTAGCTGAAACAGGTGATATGCGTAAAGCCGTCGCTCTATACAAAGAAGAAGTAGAGAGCGCACGTTTCCCTGATGATGCTCATACAATCGCTTAGGAGTAACTATGCAAACTTTTGCTGAAATAGCGGCTCTTCGTGAGCAGATTAAACAGTTTAAGCGTGATGGACGTACGGTTGCTTTTGTCCCAACAATGGGAAACCTACATGAAGGTCACCTAACTCTGGTCAAGAAAGCTCGTGAACTGGCTGACATTGTTGTTGTAAGCATTTTTGTTAACCCAATGCAGTTTGATCGCGCCGACGACCTAAATAACTACCCTCGTACGTTAGAAGCCGATTTAAACAAACTAACAGGCGAAGGTGTTGAGTTAGTCTTTACGCCAACACCAGAGGTTATGTACCCAGATGGATTGGACAAACAGACGTTTGTTGAAGTCCCTGGTATATCTCATATGCTTGAAGGTGCCTCTCGCCCAGGTCATTTCCGCGGTGTATCAACAATTGTCACGAAACTGTTTAATATCGTTCAGCCAGACTTTGCATGCTTCGGTGAGAAAGATTTCCAACAACTTGCTGTGATTCGCCAGATGACAACTGACTTAGCGCTAGACATTGAAGTTGTGGGCGTAGCGACTGTTCGTGAAATGGATGGTTTAGCCATGAGCTCTCGCAATAGCAACCTAACGATTGATGAACGTCAGCGAGCTCCAGTTCTAGCGCGCACTATGCGTTGGATCAGCAGTGCTATTCGTGGTGGTCGTGAT
>NZ_JBFRSN010000573.1:0-14857 GCF_041473595.1 Vibrio sp. 10N.222.46.A1 | reverse complement strand
GAGAGTCTGTGAACGCTTGAGAATTATGCATAAAAGAGTGAATCAAATTCTAATAGTCGAACAGAATAGCATAAAAAAACGCTGCACCGTGAGTACAGCGTTTTTCCTGAAAGAAAAGAATATGGAAAATTAAACTTCCATCAACTCTTTTTCTTTAACTGCTAGAACTTCGTCTACGTTCTTAACCGCAGCGTCAGTTAGCTTTTGAATTTCGTCTTGTGCTTTACGATCTTCGTCTTCTGAAATTTCTTTGTCTTTAAGAAGTGCTTTTAGATCGCCATTCGCGTCACGACGGATGTTACGAATAGCAACACGGCCACCTTCAGCCTCGCCACGAACGATTTTAACTAGGTCTTTACGACGTTCTTCCGTAAGCGGTGGAAGTGGAACGCGAATAACCGTACCTGCAGACATAGGGTTTAAGCCTAGGTCAGAAGTCATGATTGCTTTTTCAACAAGAGGAGTCAGTGTTTTATCAAACACTGTAATTGCTAGTGTACGTGCGTCTTCAGCAATAACGTTAGCTACTTGAGTCAAAGGTGTTGGTGCACCGTAGTACTCAACAGTAAGACCAGAAAGTAGGCTCGGGTGAGCACGGCCTGTACGGATTTTTTGTAGGCTGTTTTTTAGTGCATCAACACTTTTTACCATGCGCTCTTGAGCGTCTTTTTTGATTTCGTTAATCACAATTTCACCTTGATTATGTTCTTTCTTCAAGAAAGCTTTTTATTTGGAGTGATAAGGATAAGCTTACCGAAGCATTATACTTCAGTAAGCCCGAAAAATTAGTCAGCGTCGCTGATTAATGTACCTTCAGTTTCACCCATAACCACGCGACGTAGTGCGCCTGGCTTATTCATGTTAAATACACGGATTGGCATTTTGTGGTCACGTGCTAGCGTAAATGCGGCCAAGTCCATTACTTTCAATTCTTTTTCAAGAATGGTGTTGTAAGACAACGTATCATACAACTCTGCGTCTGGGTTTGCTACTGGGTCAGCAGTAAATACACCATCTACTTTTGTTGCTTTTAGAACTACGTCAGCTTCGATTTCGATACCGCGTAAACATGCAGCAGAGTCTGTAGTAAAGAATGGGTTACCAGTACCAGCAGAGAAGATCACAACACGACCTTGACGTAGTTGGCTGATTGCATCTGCCCAGTTGTAGTCGTCACATACACCTTTAAGAGGAATTGCTGACATTACACGTGCGTTTACGTAAGCACGGTGTAGTGCGTCACGCATAGCAAGGCCGTTCATTACCGTTGCCAGCATCCCCATATGGTCACCAACAACACGGTTCATACCCGCTTCTGCTAGGCCTGCGCCACGGAAAAGGTTACCACCACCGATAACAACACCAACTTGAACGCCTAGTTCAACTAATTCTTTTACTTCTTGAGCCATACGATCAAGGATCGTTGGGTCAATACCAAAACCTTCTTCGCCTTGTAGCGCTTCACCGCTAAGTTTTAACAGAATACGTTGATACGCTGGTTTAGGGTTCGTAGTCATGGAGCTTACCTTCCAAAGAGTTGATGATTAACAGTCATGGATAAAAACTGAAGAGCTCAGTTTGCATTCATAACAGCTAAAAGCCGGAAATAATTCATTATTCATAAAAAGACCGCAGCATTTGCCACGGTCTCTTTTCAAACAATACGCTAAGGATTAACCTTTTTGTACCGCTGCAACTTCGTCTGCGAAGCTCATTTCAGCTGCTTTCTCGATACCTTCACCAACTTCTAAACGAACGAAGGTAGTAACTGATGCGCCTTTCTCTTTAAGAATGTCAGCAACAGTTTTCTTAGGTTCCATGATGAAAGCTTGACCAGTAAGAGATACTTCGCCCGTGAATTTCTTCATACGGCCGATAACCATTTTCTCAGCGATCTCTTGTGGTTTGCCTTCGTTCATAGCGATTTCAACTTGAACAGCTTTTTCTTTTTCTACTACGTCAGCAGGTACGTCAGATGGGTTAACGTACTCAGGCTTAGAAGCAGCAACGTGCATAGCGATGTGCTTAAGCGTTTCAGCTTCGCCTTCACCAGCAACAACAACACCGATTTTCTCGCCGTGACGGTAAGAAGCTAGTGCAACACCTTCAACAAGCTCAACACGACGGATGCTGATGTTCTCACCGATCTTAGTTACTAGAGCGATACGTGCGTCTTCAAACTTAGCTTGAAGTGCAACGATGTCTAGACGTTCAGCTAGAGCAACTTCAGCAACTTCGTTAGCGAATGCAAGGAAACCTGCATCTTTAGCTACGAAATCAGTTTGGCAGTTCACTTCAAGAAGAGCAGCAACGCCAGCTTCTTCTTTAATGATGATTGCGCCTTCAGCAGCAACGTTACCAGCTTTTTTAGCTGCTTTCGCTGCGCCAGATTTACGCATATTTTCAATTGCTAGCTCGATGTCGCCTTCAGCAGCAACAAGCGCTTTTTTACATTCCATCATGCCCGCAGCTGTGCGTTCACGAAGTTCTTTAACTAGAGCTGCAGTTACAGTTGCCATTCTCTATTCCTCAGTAAATTCTAAAAAAGATAAAAAACAGGGGCCTAATTAATTGGCCCCTGATATTGACTGTATTCAGTTCTTAAGCCATCGATTATGACCGCTTAATATGAACTAAATATGGCTCAGAGCCGCTATTATTCAGCTTCTACAAAACCGTCTTTTTCAGCAGCTACAGCAGCAACATCTTTGTTACGACCTTCTTTAACCGCGTCTGCAGCAGCGTTTAGGTAAAGCTGTACTGCACGGATTGCATCATCGTTACCAGGGATAACGAAGTCAACACCGTCTGGGTTAGAGTTAGTATCAACTACAGCGTAAACTGGGATACCTAGGTTGTTTGCTTCTTTAACTGCGATGTGTTCGTGATCAGCATCGATAACGAATAGAGCGTCTGGAAGGCCGCCCATGTTCTTGATACCACCAAGAGACTTCTCTAGCTTCTCCATTTCACGAGTGCGCATTAGAGCTTCTTTCTTAGTAAGCTTGTCGAAAGTACCGTCTTGAGCTTGCGCTTCAAGTTCTTTCAGACGCTTGATAGACTGACGAACAGTTTTGTAGTTCGTTAGCATACCGCCTAACCAGCGGTTGTTAACGTAGAACTGGTTGCTGTTGATAGCAGCTTCTTTAACAGCTTCAGATGCAGCGCGCTTAGTACCAACAAAAAGAACTTTACCTTTCTTCTCGCCAACTTTAGCGATTTCAGCTAGAGCGTCGTTGAACATTGGTACAGTTTTTTCTAGGTTGATGATATGTACTTTGTTACGAGCACCAAAGATGAATGGCTTCATTTTTGGGTTCCAGTAACGAGTTTGGTGACCGAAGTGAACACCAGCTTTAAGCATATCGCGCATTGATACAGTTGCCATTTTAAAATCCTCTATGGGGTTAGGCCTCCACATCCCCCATGAATCCGACCCCTAACAACTAACCACTTTTCAGCCGTTATCTGTGTTGTTGAGGCACCCCGGAACATGTGTCGGAATGTGTGTGATTTAAAGAAATAAGTTAGTGGACACAAAGCTTGTTTCGCCAATTGGAGAAAACAGTCCTGATGTCCGGCGCGCTTTATACCATATTTTGTCTATCTATGGCTAGAAAAAAATCCAAAAATGGCGACTGCTATACTCTAGCCTATTAGCGGATTTCACCGATAAATCGCGGCCTAATCAAATCGATTCAGCATCGTCTTACAGAGCAATATCGGCTTAAATTAAGTAGTATCCACCAGCATTGTATGGATATGGGAATGTTGCGCTAAAATGCTGCACTGATAGAATAGCCCCAATATGCACACTTAGGTGCTACCAAATTAAGAGATATGCAATGGCTGTAAAAATTAAAACTGCTGAAGAAATTGGAAAAATGCGCGTCGCCGGCAAGCTGGCTTCTGAAATTTTAGAGATGATTGAACCTCACATCCAAGTGGGTACAACGACAGAAGAGCTTAACCAAATCTGTCACGAGTACGCTCTAGAGAGAGGCGCATACTCAGCACCACTTGATTACCACGGTTTCCCTAAGTCTATCTGTACGTCTATCAACCACATCGTGTGTCATGGTATTCCAGCATCACAAGATGAGACTGGTAGCACAGGTCAATTCAAACCTGCAGTATTGAAAGATGGCGATATTCTAAACGTTGATATCACTGTGATTGTTCCTGATGACGAAAATGCAGACCTAAGCACTCGTCCGCAAGGTTACCATGGTGACACATCTAAAATGTTCCTTGTGGGTGAAGTTTCACCAGCAAACAAACGTCTATGCATGGTTGCTCAAGAAGCACTTTACGAAGGCATGCGTCAGGTTAAACCAGGCGTTCAACTTGGCCAAGTTGGTACTGCTATCGAGAAGTACATCAAGACAAACAACAAGAATAACCCACGCGCTAAGTTCTCTATTGTAAAAGATTACTGTGGTCACGGCATTGGTTCTGAGTTCCACGAAGATCCACAAGTCGTTCACTACAAAAACAGCGATCGCACAGTGCTAAAAGCAGGCATGTGTTTCACAATCGAGCCAATGATCAATGCTGGTAAATTTGGTTGCCGTCTAGATGACGAAGATAGCTGGACAGTGTACACAGCTGACAGCAAGAACTCGGCTCAGTGGGAACACACTTTAGTTGTTACTGATACTGGTTGTGAAGTACTAACACTACGCAGTGATGATACGATTCCACGTATCATGAAGAACGCTTAGTTCAACAAACTGAACACCTCAGACTTTTGAAAATATCCTCGCATTGCCGAGGATATTTTTTTATCCGCTCAATTTCGATTTTGCATCAGCTTCTGTTAAATTGTTTACTATTCTCATTTGCTTGCACGGATAGCAGACTATGCCTTATCAATGCCCTATTACGTTCAATGACGAACAACTTGAAATCTGCGAATTAAAAAATCAGCTCGAAATCTTCACGCAGTATCAAAAGAGTGAATTTCTAAATCATCATCCAGTTACCGATTTGGTTCTGCTGCGCTCCGAATACATGGATTTGCTTCTCAACCGTTTATGGGAGCATTTCGGATTTAGCAAACTGCCTCATATTGCGTTGGTCGCAGTAGGCGGCTATGGCCGTGGTGAACTACACCCTTTATCCGATATTGATATTCTCATCGTCTCGCAAAGAACTCTACCATCAGCACTAGGTGAGAAAGTCAGTCAATTCATCACCCTACTGTGGGATTTGAAGCTAGAAGTCGGCCACGCAGTCCGTACCATTGCCGAGTGTCTTGAGATTGGCATCGATGATTTAACCGTTGCGACCAACTTACAAGAGTCACGTTTACTATGCGGAAGCGAAGACACCTTTCAAGAGTTAAAGCTAAAGATTCATTCCGATTCATTTTGGCCAAGTGAGACCTTCTACAAGGCGAAGATTCAAGAACAGAGAGAGCGTCACGCTCGTTATCACGACACAACTTACAATCTAGAGCCGGATATCAAATCAACTCCGGGCGGGCTCAGAGACATCCACACTCTGAGTTGGGTAGCACGTCGCCACTTCGGTGCGACTTCTTTGTTAGAAATGAGCAAGTATGGCTTTCTTACCGATGCCGAATATCGTGAACTCGTGGAGTGCCAAGATTTCTTATGGCGCGTTCGCTTTGCACTGCACATAGAGCTGCGCCGTTATGACAACCGACTTACCTTTGCGCATCAGGCTCAAGTAGCCGAACACCTTGGTTACACTGGTGAGGGCAATCGCGGCGTAGAAATGATGATGAAGGAGTTCTACCGAACACTTCGTCGTGTAGCAGAGCTCAACAAGATGCTGCTTAAGCTGTTTGACCAAGCAATCATTAACGGTGGTCAAACACAAGAAGCCGAGATTCTCGACAATGACTTCCAACGTCGAGGTTCATTAATCGAAGCGCGTAAGCCAGCCCTATTCCAAGCACGGCCAGAAACGATTCTCGATATGTTTATCCATATCGCGAATGACTCGACGATCGAAGGGGTAAGCCCACCAACATTACGACAACTGCGAACGGCGCGTCGCCGATTGAACCGCTTCCTGCATACCATTCCTGAAGCTCGTGACAAGTTCATGGATTTAGTTCGCCACCCCAACGCACTGCACAAAGCTTTTAGCTTGATGCATAAACTGGGCGTGCTATCGGCGTACTTACCGCAATGGAGCCAAATTGTCGGCCAAATGCAGTTTGATCTGTTCCACGTTTACACCGTGGATGAACACAGTATTCGCCTGCTCAAGCACATCAACCGCTTTAGCCAAGTAGAGAACCACGACAAACACCCAATTTGTTGTGAAGTGTACCCTCGAGTTCAGAAAAAAGAACTCCTGATCCTCGCCGCTATCTTCCACGACATCGGAAAAGGCCGTGGTGGAGACCACTCGGAAATCGGCGCCGTTGAGGCTTACTCTTTCTGTATTGAGCATGGGCTATCGAAGCCTGAAGCCAAACAAGTTGCGTGGCTAGTACAAAACCACCTATTAATGTCAGTGACCGCTCAGCGCCGTGATATCTACGATCCGGATGTGATTACCGAATTCGCCAAAAAAGTTCGCGATGAAGAGTCACTTGAGCTGCTGGTTTGCTTAACTGTCGCTGATATCTGTGCTACCAACCCAGAGCTATGGAACAGCTGGAAACGTACCCTACTCGCAGAGCTATTCCATTCTACGCAGCGAGCACTGCGTCGCGGCTTGGAAAACCCAGTCGATGTCAGAGACCGTATTCGTCACAATCAACAAATGGCATCTGCACTGCTGCGTAAAGAAGGTTTCTCCGCTCGTGAAATTGAAGTGTTGTGGCAGCGTTTTAAAGCTGACTATTTTTTGCGTCATACACACACTCAAATTGCTTGGCACTGTGAGCACTTACTTCGCTTAGAAGATCCGAGCCAACCTTTAGTACTTATCAGCAAAAAAGCAACACGAGGTGGTACAGAGGTATTCGTATACTGTAAAGACCAAGCAGCACTTTTCGCCACCGTTGTTGCCGAGCTCGACAGACGTAACTTTAACGTTCACGACGCACAGGTCATGGTCAGTAAAGATGGTCACGTTTTGGATACCTTTATCGTACTTGATCAACATGGTGAAGCGATTGATGAAGCAAGGCACAAAGCCGTTGCGAAGCATCTAACTCATGTTCTGGCTGATGGCCGTCCAACTAAGATTAAGACACGTCGCACGCCTCGAAACTTGCAGCATTTCAAGGTAAAAACTCGGGTTGAGTTCCTACCAACTAAGAGCAAGAAGCGCACCTTGATGGAGTTGAGAGCTCTTGATACACCGGGGTTGTTGGCTCAAGTCGGCGCAACCTTTGCTGAGTTAGACATCAATTTGCACGGCGCTAAAATTACCACCATCGGCGAACGTGCAGAAGATTTGTTTATTCTGACCAGTGACGCGGGAGGAAGGTTGTCTGAAGAACAAGAACAAGCCTTAAGAGAAAGATTAACCGAGCACGTTTCAGAACTCGCACCTTAGAAAGCTAATTTAGAGCTAGAAGTAAGTTGTGACGAGGAAACAAGTTTAGCTCTAGGAGCTGCTTTAATAGCCAAATAAGTGTGGGCAAAGATAGAGAGCGATCTTGCCCACAACTTACAATCAATTCACAGATATCAACTATCTAGCTCGTCGTTAGGCTGCTACATTGATCAAGTCAATTACATAAAAGTATTACATTCATAACCTAGAGGTCGCTTATGTATCCAAACCTCACTGGCTTAGGTATCCACGAACCTAAACAGATTGAACGTTACTCCCTTCGCCAAGAAGCGCACAAAGATATCCTGAAGATTTACTTTCGTAAGCAGAAAGGTGAACTGTTCGCGAAAAGCGTTAAGTTTAAGTACCCACGACAAGTAAAAAGTGTGCTTGTTAGCGGCGGCAATAATCAATACAAAGAAGTGACCGAGATTAACCGCAACCTCACTCTTGTGATTGATGAACTCAACAAAATCACCAAACCGACGCCAACGGCTGAGGTGGATGTGAAGCAGAAGATCCTTACTGACTTACGCCATCTAGAAAAAGTGGTATCAAGCAAGATCGCAGAGATCGAAGCCGATCTAGAAAAACTTAAATGATCCCGCGATTAACTGTTAGCAATTAACGATTAACTAACCTACATTAGTTATGCCGTTAAGGTCGCACAGACATCAAAAAGGGCTGATATCACTATCAGCCCTTTGTTTTTATTCTATTTTCTCTATTCACTTAGACTCGCGATTGCTTAAACACGCGTGACTTACTTCGACAAGCAAGTTTGAGCATCGATTAAGTTGGCATCCCACTCAAAAGTTTCAAACAACCTTAACCACGTTTCATCTAAGTTCGCCTTCATCACCAATTCTTCTTTAGTGAAAGGATGAATGAAGCGCAATTCAGAAGCATGCAGCAACAGACGGTGTGAGTCTAAATCATCACGGAACAGTCGGTTATGCTTACCATCACCATGTGAAGTATCGCCCACGATTGGGTGTCTTAGATGAGCCATGTGACGACGCAGCTGATGTTTACGTCCTGTCTTTGGCATCATCTCAACTAAGCAATAACGACTGGTAGGAAAACGGCCTGTTGAATACGGCACTTCGACTTTCGCTAACGGCTCGTAAACAGTGACGGCCTCTTGTGGTTCTTTATCTTCTTTCGCGAACTTATCGGCGATCTTATCCAACTCGACCTTGAGTGCATAATCGAGCGTATCGCCCTCTTCTATCCACCCACGGACAATCGCATGATAAGTCTTTTGCATCTCATGGTTGGCGAACATCGGCATCACCTCTGAGGCAACCTCACTCGACAGTGCGAACACCAATACGCCAGACGTTGGACGGTCTAAGCGATGCAGAGGAAATACGTGCTGACCAATTTGGTCGCGCAGAGTCTGCATCACAAACTGAGTCTCGTGTTTATCCAACCATGAGCGATGCACTAGCATACCCGCTGGCTTATTCACCGCGACAAAATACTCATCTTGATAAATGATCTCTAACATTACGCGCATACCTCATCAATGCTCTGAATCGTCACTAGCAGTTCAGCTTTGTCTGCCTCATTTTTCCACACTTCACCAAAATAAGGATGAATCGCAAAGCCTTTCGGTAGGCTCATTTGGGCATCCATCATTGCGTTGATCTTTACGATAAAGATCCACTGCAACCACTCTTCTGGTTGTAGCGAGTCAATCGCAAAAGGCTCAACGCTCGCCAAAGCTTCATTCGAAGGCGGAAGTTCACTCCATAGCGAACATTGGCGCATTTGTTGTTCTAATTGTTGAAGTAAAGGAGGTAACTTTGTGGCAGCTGTCATTTTTCACCAAGTTATTTATCTAGTGACCTTGAAATTGGGGCATAGAGTACCATCTATTTAGGAAAGAAAGTTAGGAGCTTTATTACTATGGAAACCATTCACACGCTCACTCAGTTACTAAAGAATAGCGGTTGCCAATACGACATCTACGACCTAGGTCGTCGTATCCAGAAAATCGACAACACCCTATTCTCTGATGTTGAGCAGGGGAAACAGCCATACCCGTTTCCACTTCAGAAACAAGCTCACTTAGCGATTAGCTACTGGAACGAACACAAGCAACCTTGGATCTGGTTCCTAAAATTCAAACTCGATGAAAGAGGCTTACTGCATCAAGGGGATGTGGGTAATTTTCTTAAGTTTGTTATCGAAGCGATGGGCACACGTTTGAACGGTGATATCAGCGAAGAGCAACAACAAAAGCTGTCTAACAACCCATATACCTTCAAGCCTTCAGAAGACAAAATGGCCGTATTTCATAGCCAAGTAAGAGCAGGGTTAGACCTAGCGACGAGCCAATATTACGAACACGCTCAACACTACTTCACTGGCGACCTAGGTTGGGACAACTGGAAAACCGTTGGTCTTCAAGGCATCACCGATATGTGTGCTCGCTTAGGCAGTCAGCAAAACGGTGTCGCTATTCGCAAGGCATTGAATAAACTGCCATCAGAGCCGCTATACGCAACACTAGGGGCGCTTGAGCACACGCAAATCAATGATAAGCTCGCTCAACGCTTACAAGAGATGGCAGACAATGAGATTAACAGTCAAGAGCCGGATCTGTTCTTACTGTCAGCTTTGGTTCGTGCCCTTTCCGGTGCAGAACAAGGAATCGCGAATAACATCATTAACCAAGTTCTCGCTAGTCCACGCTTAAGCCACCAAGAGGTGTTAATTGGTTTAGCGGGTCGCAGCTGGCACGCACTACAAGATCCAGCGATTGCCGAGCAATTCTTGTTACGTCTCGCACAAACAGGCAACCAAAACCTGTTCAATCAGTTATTTGCAGATTTAGTGATGATTCCGACACTAAGAATGGTATTTTTGCCGTTGTTGAATTCGAACCCATCACCAGAACTCGCAAATGCATTGATTGAGTTACAACAAGCGGCTAAGTCGCAATAAAAACTAGACAGAACAGCTCAGTAGCTCGTAACAACGAGCTCAAAACACAATTGGAATAGAAAGATAAAAGGAAGTATGGACTAAATGATAGATAACTTAGTGGCTATTTTGATGCTGTGCTTCTTTTGCTTTCTGTTTTGGCAGCAGCGCAGGCAATCCGAGCTTGCGAAAGCTGCCATTGCGAGAAAGTGTAAAGAGCTCGACTTGCAGCTATTAAGCGTTGCCTTCAACGGTCATAAACTTAAGATGCGCCATGAACTCACGACCATTTGGCGCTGGCATACTGTGTACCATTTTGAATTTTCGGCATTAGGTGATGACCTATACCAAGGAAAACTGACCATGGTCGGCTTCCGCTCTATGCGGTTTGAGCTACAGCCTCATAGAATGTAACGTCGCAGTGCGCGTTATAGCTATATTCATGATAAGGGCCAAACGAATCTTGTTTGGTTTCCTTAAATTCAAATCCTAGTTTTTCTAATAACTTAATCGATGGGTTGTGGCCGACATTCACAGTCGCAACAACATTCGTTAGGCGCTCTTCAAAACACACCAAACTTAAAAATGGTTTTAGCACCTCACTAGCAAAGCCGCGATTCCAATACTCTTTATCCAAAATAAAGCCAAGCTCATGCCTACCCTCTTCTGATGAAATAAAGACATGCCCAAGATATTCACGGGTTTGGTTGTGGATGATAGCGCGGCAGAAGCCGACGTTGTCTTGCAGTATCTCTTGAAATAAGAACTTCGCAGAGGCAATAGAGTGCGGCCCATTCATTTCAGAACGATTAACGGGGCAGCAATTCAACTTGATAAAGTCGTGTTGTAGCTGTTCGGTATAAGGTACCAACAGCGTTCTTGAGGTTGCTATCGTCATAAAACACTCCTTGTGTTGACCATTAGCAGAAAAGCAGATGTCGCGATCTTAGATAAAAGCTCCTGAATTAAAGAGCCCCCTAGAGAGAAGAAAAGCCTCAGATAAAGAAAAGCCCCGACACCGAAGTGTCAGGGCTAGGGTCTTACTCGCAGCAGTCCGGCTACTAATAAATGCTCCATGCATCATCCATAATAGTGGCTGTAATCCTTCAGCTCTTTCCTTTACTTCGCCGTCCTAGCGGTGTCCAATCATCCTGAAAGCTAACAATCCTAGTTAGCGCACATCACTTGTTCCGTGAGCGGTGTCCTTTACATCGTCCTGATGCTAATCCAACCCTTTAAATCCTAAAGGTGTCCATTGTCATTCCGTTGCAGCTAACTTCCTGTTAACTGACTGTATCCCTACAATGTCCTTACGCTCCATGCTTGACTACTCAATCCTAAGTAACCAAATCTTCATCCTGAAGATAACCAAATCCTTGGTGCTTTCCTGTTCCGTGTCAGAATCCTTCCGACAAGGTTTAATTTACGCGATTTACGATTTGGGACAATAGATTTGCATCACACTTTGAATTCATAAAAGTTGTTAATTATATAAAACAACAAAAAATCAACCACTTAATCATATGCACCTCAATCTCTCTAGCGATGTATTCGTGTTATCTCACAACCTTTGTAAGAGATCTCTCACAAGCTATGGGCGGTTTTATGATTCGCTATCACTCACCAGAGCGAGTAAAATGGCTGAAGACTAAAAATGGAGGTCAACATGCTGACAAAAGATGTGTCTGAAGAGTTGAAATCAGTGCTTGAAGGACTGCAAGCACAAGGGAAAGAGCCTACAGTTGCTTTAGTTAAAGCTCGTATGAGTACATCGGTTCCGATGCCCGCTTTAATCACAACCATCAAGAGCTGGAAAAGCGCGAATCGCGTTCCTAAAGTTGAAGTCGCGACACAAGAAGAGCCAGCACTCGATCGTGTTAGCCAACTGGAAAAGCAAATCCTTGAACTTACCACCCGCGTTGCCACGCTAGAAGCCAAGTTAACGGAACAATAAGTTAACTGAGCAATAAGCTAACAGAGAAATAGAACACTATGAAAATATGGGTTGATGCGGACGCTTGTCCTAAGGTTATCCGAGAAACAATCGTACGCGCAGCTGAGCGCACTGGGGTTGAATGTACCTTCGTGGCAAACCATCTGGTTCCTGTCCCTAAACGCAATAACATCCACTCAATTCAAGTCCCAAGCGGATTTGATATTGCAGATGATGAAATCGTAAAACGCACTGAACCCGGTGATCTCGTGATTACATCCGATATCCCTCTCGCCGATGAAGTGATCACCAAAGGTGGTCAAGCACTTAGCTCTCGTGGCGAGCTCTACACCAAAGAAACCATCAAAGCGCGCCTGAACATTCGTGACTTTATGGATACCATGCGTTCAAGCGGCATCCAAACGGGTGGACCAAGCGCCCTCTCACAGACCGATCGTCGTGAGTTCGCGAATCATCTTGATCGCCTGCTAGCAAAGCGCTAATCATTAAGAAACATTGAGATTCGTTCATAGCCATAACCGTGAACCTGTAGATATGTTTGTCGACATACTCCGTTTTTGTTACTTAACACTTGATACTAAGTGCTACTTTAACGGAGTATTGATGATCCACCTTGTCACCATCTCTTCTTTTTAAATCATCCCAATTTTCTACACTCTTTCAGATCACTTTCCGTGATTGGTACACCATACTTTCGATCAAAAAAAACCTGCACGAAGCAGGCTTTAAAATCTAACAATATGACTTGTACTAACGTTACTACGGCGTGTAGAACGTTGCTGCACCTGGGCCTACTGGAAGACCAAATACGAACACCCATAGGTAGAACAAGATGCTCCAACCGAACATAAAGCAGATTGAGTATGGAAGCATTGTAGCAATCAGAGTACCGATACCAAGGTTCTTCATGTAACGCGTCGCTACAGCAAGAATAAGACCGAAGTAGCTCATCATTGGTGTAATGATGTTCGTCGTTGAATCACCGATACGGTAAGCTGCTTGAATCGTTTCTGGTGCGTAACCAACAAGCATTAGCATAGGTACAAAGATAGGTGCTGTTACTGCCCACTGAGCAGAAGCCGAACCGATCATTAGGTTAATGAAGCCACACATTAGGATAAATGCAAAGAACAACATTGGGCCAGTAAGACCGATATCTTGTAAGAAGCTAGCGCCACCAACAGCGATTACTTGACCAAAGTTAGTCCACTTAAAGAAAGCAACAAACTGTGCAGCAAAGAATACAAGAACAATGTACATGCCCATTGAAGACATAGACGTTGCCATCGCGTTGATCACATCACGATCGTTCTTCATTGAACCGGTAACTTTACCGTAAACAAAACCAGGAATAGCGAAGAATACAAAGATAAACGCAACAATACTCTTCAAGAATGGAGAACCCGAAACCGTACCAGACGCTGAACGTAGAACACCGTCAGCTGGAACGATAGTCCACGCTAGAAGTGCAGAAACAGCCAATACAGCAATACCTGCTAGTTTTAGACCTTTCTTCTCAACATCCGTCAGTCTGCCCATCGAATCATTTGATAAATCTTCAGAAGCTTCTTCGTCGTTGTATTTACCCAACTTAGGTTCAACAATCTTCTCAGTTACAAATGCACCTGTAATCGCGATGAAGAAAGTAGAAACAAACATGAAGTACCAGTTTGACTCAGGACCAACCGTGTAAGACGGGTCAATCATCTGTGCCGCTGTTTCTGTAATACCAGAAAGCAGTGGGTCAACCGTACCGATAAGTAGGTTTGCAGAGTAACCACCTGACACACCAGCGAATGCCGCAGCAAGACCAGCAAGAGGGTGACGACCTAAAGAATGGAAAAGCATTGCTGCTAGTGGAATAAGTACCACATAGCCAAGCTCTGATGCTGTGTTAGAGATAATACCTGCAAACACAACAGTTACTGTAACCATACGCTTAGAAGCACCCATTACCATGCCACGCATTGCAGCAGATAGTAGACCTGAGTGTTCAGCAATCGCTACACCAAGCATAGCAACAAGTACAGTACCTAGTGGAGCAAAACCAACAAAGTTCTTAACTAAGTTAGTCACAATAAGTTGTAGACCTTCTGCGTTAAGCAGACTTACAACGTGGATCATGCCGTCAGCAGCACGACCTTTAGCACCTTCTGGTCGAGGGTCCATAACAGACACTTCGAAGTAACCAGCAATACCTGAAGTAACGAGGATTGCTAAGCAGAAGATTGCGAAAAGAGTGATTGGGTGGGGTAATAGGTTCCCCAAATATTCAACGCCATCTAAAAAGCGAGTAAAAATAGGTTTTTTAGGCGAATTGTTTTTTATTGAAGCTGATGAACTCATCAGTTCCCTCCTTGTAGTGATTCCTGTGCAATTGTGACAAAGATGTTTAAATTGCCCGCGCAGATTACTCGACAAAAGGGTCAATTAGAAATCGTAAATGTTACAAAGTGTGTAATAAACCATTCTTTTTAACTTAAT
>NZ_JBFRSN010000572.1:0-2674 GCF_041473595.1 Vibrio sp. 10N.222.46.A1 | reverse complement strand
GCTAAGCACTGCTTCATTCTTTGGTTTCCTCAACAGAAAAATGAAGACGCGCACTGGGGGCAATGGCTCTCCCAGCACCATTCAGGTCGGCTTTGGATCGGCTTACAACGACACCTAAAGCAAACCGACCAGCAATACACAGATTACTGCGTTGAGCTGTCACAACATCACCAACTGCCGATTACAGCTTGTGGTGGCGTGCTGATGCACAACGCGAACCGCTTACCCTTACAGCACTCACTCACTGCAATAAAGTACCAACAGCCCATTACCGAAGTGGGCAATCACTTACTCGCCAATGCCGAGCGCTGTTTACGCAGCATCAATAAGATCTCTCATATATTCAAAGCTGAGTGGCTAGAAGAGAGCAACCGAATCGCTGAGCTGTGTGAATTTGATTTAGATAGCTTGCGCTACGAATACCCAAGCGAGCTGATCCCTCAAGGTGAGACACCCATGAGCTACCTACGCATGTTAGTCGAAAAGGGAAAACGAGCTCGCTTCCCGCAAGGTGTACCTAATGACATTCAACAAATCATAGATAAAGAATTGAGGCTAATTGACGCGCTTGACTACCCTTTCTTTTTTCTCACCATTCACGACATAGTCATATTTGCCAAAAGCCAAGGCATTCTTTACCAAGGTCGAGGTTCAGCGGCCAATTCCGTGGTCTGTTACTGCCTAGAGATCACCTCTGTCGACCCAAGACAAATCTCAGTGCTATTTGAACGCTTCATCAGTAAAGAGCGCGATGAGCCGCCCGATATTGATGTCGATTTTGAGCACGAGCGCCGTGAAGAAGTCATCCAATACATCTACAAAAAATACGGTAGAGAACGTGCAGCACTTGCCGCAACTGTCATTTCATATCGCTTTAAAAGCGCGGTCAGAGATGTCGGCAAAGCTTTAGGGCTACAAGAAACTCAGCTTGATTACTTTATAAAGAACACCAATCGCAGGGACAAAAGCTTAGGTTGGCAGGCTCAGCTCACTCAATTGGGGCTACAGCCTGATTCTTTGAAGGGACAGCAGTTTATCCATTTGGTTAATGAGATCATCGGCTTTCCACGTCACCTGTCTCAGCATGTTGGCGGCTTCGTGATCTCTTCTGGGCCTTTGTATGAATTGGTTCCCGTCGAAAATGCGGCTATGCACGATCGAACCATAATTCAATGGGATAAGGATGATCTTGAAACATTGGGGCTGCTGAAAGTTGATGTACTCGCGTTAGGTATGCTCTCTGCGATTCGTAAATGTTTCGACCTGATCAAACGCATTCACGGGCGATCACTGACCATTGCTGAGATCACCCGCCTTAAGGATGACCCTCAGGTTTACGGCATGATTCAGCGAGCAGACACCGTCGGGATCTTCCAAATAGAGTCACGCGCGCAAATGAGCATGCTGCCAAGGCTCAAACCAAGGACTTATTACGACTTGGTGATTCAAATTGCTATCGTACGTCCTGGGCCTATTCAAGGCGATATGGTTCACCCATTCTTAAAGCGCCGAGATGGTATTGAGCCAATCAGTTATCCATCTAAAGACGTGGAGTCGGTACTGTCGCGCACTTTGGGTGTGCCGATATTCCAAGAACAAGTGATTAAGCTCGCGATGGTTGCCGCAGGATTCACAGGTGGAGAGGCGGATCAGCTCAGACGCGCGATGGCCGCTTGGAAGAAAAATGGCAACGTCTTTAAGTTTAAAAACAAACTCATCGAGGGAATGCAAAAGCGTGGCTATGAGACAGAATTTGCTGAGCAGATCTTTAAACAGATATGCGGCTTTGGCGAATACGGTTTTCCTGAAAGTCACTCGGCTTCGTTTGCGGTGTTAGCGTATTGCTCAGCTTGGTTGAAATGCTACTACCCAGAATGCTTCTATACTTCCTTGCTCAATAGCCAACCTATGGGGTTTTATAGCCCATCACAGTTGGTACAAGACGCACAACGACACAATGTGGTAGTTCTTCCGGTATGTGTGAACGCCTCACAAGACAACCACACTGTCATCGCTCATCAGAATGGTTTAGCGATTCGCTTAGGGCTGCGACAAATCAAAGGATTCAGCGAACATGGGATTCAAAGCGTGCTCGCCAATCGGCCACAATCCGGTTATCGCCACCCTAGCCAGGTGAAACAGTTATCGATGAATAAGAAAGATATCGAGCTACTGGCATCGGCCAATGCGCTACATAACGTATCGGGAGACCGCTTCCAGACTCGCTGGGCAATCATGGACTCCGCTTCTGATTTACCTCTGTTTAGCCAAGTCTATGACGATGTTGGGGATGGACATGACGAACATGCACTGCACAAACCCAATGAGATGCAAGATCTACTCGAAGACTTCACCAGTGTCGGAATTTCATTGAACAAACACCCAATCACTTTGCTAGAAGAAGCGGGACGATTAGGTCGATTCACACACATGAAGGATTTAATACAGCAAAGACACAAATCTATGGTCACGGTTGTTGGATTAGTCACAGGAAAACAAGCTCCCGGAACCGCGGCAGGTGTTACCTTTGTTACATTAGAAGATAACACGGGCAATATTAATGTCGTGGTATGGGGAGCAACCGCGCGCTCTCAACAGCAAGCTTATCTGACAGCCAAAGCGTTAAAAGTACAAGGCATATTAGAAAAGGAAGGCGAAGTTGTGCATGTTATAG
>NZ_JBFRSN010000571.1:0-6716 GCF_041473595.1 Vibrio sp. 10N.222.46.A1 | reverse complement strand
AGGTAATACCTAGTGCTGCTTGCCATAGAGGAAGCGTTGGCGGAACGATAAGCGCAAATAAGATAGAAGTAACAAAGAAACCTTCGTTTACTTCGTGCTTACGCACCATACAGAACAGAACTTCCCAGAAACCACCAACGATGAATACCGTTGCGTAGATAGGTAGGAAGTATGTAGCACCAAGTAGCATCTTGCTGCCAACACCTGCATCGGGCCCTAAGGAGGCTCCAAGCATTTCGGTTAGCCAGTAGTGCCAGTTACCACTGATAACAGATGCTAGTTCAGCGCCTGCGTACATATGGTTAAGTGCAGCGATAGCTTGGCCACCCGCGTTGTACATACCCCAGAACATTGCTGGGAATACCGCGAACCAAACCATGATCATGATACGTTTTAAATCAACGCTATCACGAACGTGTGAGCTTTTCTTTGTGATAAGACCTGGCGTGTAAAACACTGTCGCTGCTGCTTCGTAAAGCGCAAACCACTTCTCGTGTTTACCACCTGGCTCAAAATGATGCTCGATGTCTTCAAGAAACTTTTTAAGGCCCATGAAAATTACCCTTCCTTCTCAATCGTATCTAGGCATTCACGAAGTAGTTGACCGTACTCGTACTTACCTGGACATACAAAGGTACACAATGCTACATCTTCTTCGTCTAGTTCTAGCGCACCAAGTGCTTGAGCACTATCAATGTCGCCTGCACATAGATCACGAAGCAGCAATGTAGGTTCCATATCTAGAGGCATTACGCGCTCGTAGTTACCAATTGGAACCATTGAGCGGTCACTACCGTTTGTCGTCGTTGTCATGTTGAACAACTGACCTTTAAACAGGTGACCAAGGAATGAACGAGTAACAGAGAACTTGTTCTTACCAGGCATAGCCCAGCCGAATAGCTCTTTATCACGACCTTCACGTAGAACAGAAACTTGCTGATGGTAACGACCAAGGAAAGCATGTGGACCTGTTGCTTCAGTACCCGTAAGTACAGAACCAGAAATCACACGAACTTCGCCTGGCATTAACTCGCTGTCTGTCAACTCTTCAAGGCTAGCACCAATTTGAGTACGAACTAGACGTGGGTTATTCACCACTGGACCAGCCAGAGAAACAACACGCTCAGAGTAAATCTCACCAGTAAGGAAAAGCTTACCGAATGCGATAACATCTTGGTAGTTAATGCTCCACGCTACATTTTGTGCATTTACCGGATATAGGTAATGCACATGCGTGCCTGCAAGACCTGCAGGGTGTGGGCCATCAAAAACATGTTCTTCAACGTTAGACTGAGCTGAACGAGGTAAGCTAGTACCTTTTTTACAAACGTACACTTTACCGTTAGTCAGAGTTGAAAGAAGATCTAAACCAGCAACGAAAGCATCAGACTGCTCGTTAATGATTAATTCTGGCTCAGCTGCTAGCGGATTAGTATCCATAGCAGTAACGAAAATAGCCTGAGTTTCAGAATCAACTGCTGGAACCTTGCTGAACGGACGAGTTCGCAAAGCGGTCCATGCGCCAGACTCAACTAACTGAGTTTTAACCGTTTCACGGTCAAGACTTACTAGTTGGTTAGCTTCATAGCTATTGAACGTGATTTGCTCATTGCCTGCTACTTCAATCACTACTGATTGAAGAACACGCTTAGCACCACGGTTCACTTCAATAACTTTACCGCTTGCTGGAGAAGTAAATACAACACCTGGGTTCTTTTTATCTGCAAAAAGAACTTGGCCTTTCTTCACTTCATCACCAACGCGAGCATGCATCGTAGGACGCATACCAACGTACTCTTCGCCAAGCAAGGCGACTTTAGTGATGGACTTACCATCATTAATCACCTGGGATGGAGTTCCTGCGATAGGAAGATCCAAACCCTTCTTTATTGTAATCATACGCACTTGCACTACTTTATCGGGAAAAAGATTCTTTTAATTGCGTAAATTCGGGACGTTTTAAAATCGCCCTTAGACACGACATTACAGTGTCCGGTTTTGGTAAATTAGAGATACCAAAATCGCAACATTACATTAATAAACTCATCACAAAGATTATGTGAGATTTATCAGGTGCCGTATTCTAGCATTTTTTGACAACTTGATGCCATGACCAATAACTTGAATACGGCCTTAATTTGGTGAGATTTGAAGCATATGGACTCTCAAATATGTATAAATTTGACGAGCCGCACAGATAAAATGGCTTTTGAATCGTGTTTTAAACAAGAGATTAATACTCTGTCACAAACTAATATTTTACGAGTTATGTTGAAACACTGTTAATAAAAACATTACTCATTGTGGGTATTTAAAGACGCCTAATTTGACATCAATTTGAGTGATATAAACCCTAAAAACACATCAGCCTGGCGATAAAAAAGGCAGCATCGCCACCTCTTCTATCAGTTAGTTTTATTACTTACCACCGCCCATACACATAGGGCTGTCTGGCACGTTATCGAGTTGCTTCATCCATTCATCTTTTGTATAAGTGTGAATAGATAGTGCGTGAATATTATTCGCTAGCTCTTCTGAAAGTGCTTTATTTACCGCTCGATGACGACCAATAAGGCGCAAGCCTTCAAACGCATCGCTGACAACAATCACTTTAAAATGACTCTCAGAACCAGCCGGAACATTGTGCATGTAGCTCTCATTGACCACGTTTAAATGACTTGGTGAAAACTCATTGTGCAATTTTGTTTCGATAACTTCTTGGATCATTATGATTCCTTAATAACGTATTGGCATTATCTGTGGGGGAAGTATAAACCCTAACTGGTCGACTGTCTGAGTATTTCATAACGAACGACTTAGGTTTGGTTGAGTTTTTTCTATCTTGTTCAGGCTGCATTTGAGACAATATCTTTGTTATTTCTTACATAAGTATCTCAAGCTATGAAAACCGAACTTACTCTTCTCGATAGAACTTTGACCTTACATCGTTTCCCCAACCGTTCAAATGAAACCCTTCAAGCTTGGGATGCGGGCGACGAATACATTATTAGTCACGTTGAAGAGATGAATCTTGAACCTGGCAAACACATCCTGATCATGAACGATAGCTTTGGTGCCCTGTCGGCATGGTTCTCTAAAGATCATGATGTCACCATGATGAGCGACTCGTTTATCTCTCATCGCGGTGCGCTAAAAAACTTGCAGCGCAATCAAAGTAACCGTGTGAACTTCCTGAATACGATGGATGATATCCCACACGGTATCGACCTTGTGATCATGCAACTACCGAAAACAAACCGTCATCTAGTATGGCAATTGAGCCAACTACGCCAAGCGTTGCCAGAAGGCTGCCAAGTCATCAGTGTAAACAAAGTAAAAGACATCCACACATCTACACTTAATATTTTCGAAAAATACCTAGGTGAAACCAAAACTTCTCTAGCGAAGAAGAAACATCGCTTGGTTTTCTCTTCACCAAATTGTCAGCCGCTTCAAACGGTCGAACCTTTTGTTGAATGGGATGTCGACGGTGAAGATATTCGCCTGAAAAATTTACCGAACGTTTACTCAGGCGAGGCACTCGATCAAGGCGCTCGCTATATGCTAGAGCACATCCCTCAAGATCCTGAACTGCGTCATATCATCGACCTAGGTTGTGGCAACGGTGTATTGAGTGTAAAAGCTGGGCAATTAAACCCACAAGCACGTATCACCTGTGTTGATGAAAGCTTTATGGCAGTGGAATCAGCGCGCCAAAATATTAAGGATAACCTTGGCGAAGAAGGTAATTTCCAGTTCATCGCCAATAACTGTTTAGATGGTTTTAAGAAAAACAGCACTTACTTAGTTATGTGTAACCCTCCGTTCCACCAACAACAAGCGATTACAGATCACATTGCATGGCAAATGTTCTGTGATGCAAAGCATGTTCTTAGCAACGGAGGCAAATTAATTGTTATTGGTAACCGACACCTCGGATACGATGTCAAACTAGCAAGACTATTTGGTGAAGCAAACGTTGAAACGCTTGAACTGAACCAGAAATTTGAGATATTACAAGCAACAAGAGAACCTGCGAATTTTAATAAATAAGCAGAAATGACGTCACAAGAATTTAAGATACCGAGCTCCTGGTGTGAATTTAGAAAGGATAAAGGAATGAAAAAACTGATTTTGGCTGCTTCTATTTTAGCTTTGACAGCATGTTCAGCCCCTCAGCAAGAACAGATCAACGTAATGCCAGAAGCTTCACTAAGCTCAAGCAACCTTGTACAAGGCAAAACATACACACTAACCAGTAAAGATGTTCGTGCCGCTCAATATGTTGCATTGGTTGATAGTGGCCGTTCAAACATTCAGCCAATTCACGCTAAGCAAAACATGCGTATTTCTCTAGAAAACGCTATTGCTCAACAATTGGAGTCTCAAGGTTTTCGTGCAAGCGTAAACAGTGAAAACTCAATTGTTTTAGAGATTCAAGAAGCGCTTGTTACCGTCAAGCACACCATCATGGAAAACCAAATGGATGGTAAAGTAACACTTGAAGTAACCGCTGAAACGCCTGAAGGCAAGCTAGTTAAGACATTCAATGGTACAGCAACTCGCACAGGTGCATTAAGTGCATCAAATGACGATATCGCAATGGTACTAAACGATGTTATCGACTTAGTTCTTAAAGAGATTGCCAATGACCAAGAGCTGCAAACTTACATGAAGGAACGTTTCTAATGGGGCGCATTCTATCTTCTATCGCATTGATGCTGGTGAGCGTGAGCGTTTGGGCTGGTCCTAAAGTGAACGTAGAAACAACATTAGGCGGCTTCACTATCGAGCTAAACCAAGAGCAAGCACCGGTTAGTGTTGATAACTTTCTGAAATATGTTGCTGACGGTAGCTACGAAGGCACTCAGTTTCACCGTGTGATCCCGGGCTTTATGGCTCAGGGTGGTGGCTTCGATCAAGATATGAAGCAATTAGCAACTTATGCGCCTATCAAAAATGAAGGCAGTAATGGCCTGAAGAATGATACTGCAACGATCGCAATGGCTCGCACCAATGCACCAGATTCTGCAACTCGCCAGTTCTTCATTAACTTTGCAGACAACGATTTCTTAAACGCGAAAGGCGGTAATCCTGGTTACGCTGTGTTTGGTAAAGTAACCGATGGTTTTGACGTTGTTCAGAAGATGGCAACAATTCCAACCAAGCGAATGGGCCGCATGTCAGACATTCCTGTCGACCCAATCGTCATCACTAAAGTGACCCTTCTTAAGTAATCCAATGTAACGCCCTTATTCTTAAGGGCGTTTTCTATACAAGGACGCCCCATGTCATCAGGCACCCCCTCTCTTTCTTGGATGCAAACTTTCCGCAGCTACTTAGACAAACGTCTACTTTGGGTGTTTATGCTCGGTTGTTCGAGTGGCTTCCCATGGGTTCTGATTGGATCCAACATGTCTGGTTGGCTAAAAGATGCCGGTTTAACTCGTGCTGCGATCGGTTATTTCGGCAGTGTGTTTGCTGTCTATGCTATTAACTTTTTATGGGCACCGTTGGTAGACCGAGTCAAACTGCCAGTTTTACACGCGATATTAGGCCAACGACGCAGTTGGATATTCTTGTGCCAAAGCTTGGTATTGATCTGTACCCTGTTCATTGCTGGAGTAAACCCAGCCAATGACTTGATGTTCACCTCTATGCTTGCTCTCGGAATAGCTATCGCCTCAGCAACTCAAGATGTCGCAATAGATGCCTTCCGTATTGATTCATTTCCAAAATCGGAAGCATCAAAGTTGCCACAAGCATCCGCAATGGCCGTGATGGGATGGTGGACTGGCTATTCTCTTCCAGGTTATCTTGCTTTTATCAATGCTGACTCAATCGGTTGGAATGGTGTGTATTACGGTATGGCTGGTGTGGTTGTCGTGTTAATGCTGTTTACTCTTTTTGTCGGAGAACCCAATACACAACGTGAAGCATTGCAAGAGCAAGCACAACAACGTCACAACAGAGTTGTCGGTTCAAAAGTCGTCGCTTGGTTCAGCGTTACAGTGCTAGAACCGTTTTATGATTTCTTCAAACGAAACGGAGTTCAAGTTGCCATCACCCTTCTACTGTTTGTGTTCCTATTTAAGATAGGTGAAGCCTTCTTGGGTAGAATGTCTATCACCTTCTATAAAGAGATAGGCTTTAGCAATGAACAGATTGGCCACTACTCTAAGTTAATCGGTTGGGGCGCGACGATATTCTTCACCTTGCTAGGCAGTATCTTCAATGTGAAATTCGGTATTGTACGCGGGCTAATGATTGGTGGCATCGCAATGGCAGCCAGCAACCTAATGTTTGCGTGGATCGCTCAGGCAGGCCCTAGTGAAACTCTGTTCTTGGCAACTATCATTGTCGACAACTTCACAACCGCCTTTTCGACGGTAGCATTTGTCTCTTTCTTAACCTTACTGACTGGTCAAGCTTTCTCAGCAACGCAATATGCCTTATTAGCATCCTTAGGCAATTTCGGTAGAACAACACTGGCTTCATTCAGTGGCGAGCTCGTCGATTACCTCAATGATTGGTCAACCTTCTTTATACTGACGTCATTAATGGTGATTCCGAGTTTGATCATGCTCTATTCGCTACGCCACTTTTTCACTAATTTATTAGAAAAAGCGAAAAACAACCACGAATAAAAGAAAAAGAAAGCAAAAGAGAAGAGGGGAGCATTGAGCTACCCTCTTCTCTTTTCTATTTTCTATTTT
>NZ_JBFRSN010000570.1:0-7322 GCF_041473595.1 Vibrio sp. 10N.222.46.A1 | reverse complement strand
GTAGAGCTGCATTCTGGAAGTTGGAATAGCCAATGGTTAGCGGAAGCTGATTTAGTGGTTGCTAACCCAGGTATCGCCTTAGCGACCCCAGAAATACAAGATGTTATTCAAGCGGGTATTCCGGTTGTTGGCGATATTGAACTTTTTGGTTGGGCGGTAGACAAACCCGTCGTGGCAATAACAGGCTCCAATGGCAAGAGTACGGTGACCGATCTAACGGGTGTGCTTGCTAAAGCTGCTGGTCTTAACGTTGGCGTTGGTGGCAACATCGGTATTCCTGCCTTGGATCTTCTTGAGCTTGATGCCGATTTATATGTCCTTGAGCTTTCAAGCTTTCAGCTAGAGACAACGTTCAGTCTAAACCTTGCAGCAGCGGCCTTTTTGAACCTGTCAGAAGATCATATGGATCGCTATCAAGGCATGGCCGATTACCGTGACGCTAAATTGAGAATTTTTAATAACGCTCAGTGTGCGATCGTAAACCGCGAAGACAAAGAGACTTATCCTGATCAAACGATGTCATTGGTGACATTTGGACTTGATGACCAAGAGTTTGGTGTAGCGACGATTGATGGTATCGAATGGCTAATAGACAACGGCAAGCCTGTACTTCCTAGCCAAGATTTAACATTGGTTGGACGTCATAATGTGGCGAATGCTTTAGTCTCTTTAGCACTGCTTAAGCAAGTCGGTATCGATTACAGCAAAAGTCTTGAAGCTTTGAAAGCCTACAATGGTTTGACGCATCGTTGCCAAGTAGTGGCTGACAAACGCGAAATTAAATGGGTTAACGACTCGAAAGCGACCAACGTAGCCAGTACATTAGCGGCTCTGTCGGGATTAGAATACCAAGGTACTTTGTATCTCTTAGTCGGAGGTGTGGGCAAAGGTGCTGACTTTAGCGAGCTTAACCCCGTGTTGGCGCAACTAGACCGCGTACAACTGTGTTGCTTCGGTGAAGATGCTGCGCAATTTATGCCATTACATCCATCGGCTAAGACGTTTGATTCCATGCGTGACATTATCGAGAGTATCTCTGCACAATTGGTGTCGGGTGACATGGTGATGTTGTCTCCTGCATGTGCAAGCTTCGATCAATTTAATAACTTCATGGCGAGAGGTGATGCGTTCACTGAACTTGCTCATGAGTATGCCTAACGTGTTGAAGGACTAACATTCAGTGCAAAGAGTGAAAGAGATTAATCAATCTATTTGGCAATGGCTTAACCGTGCCACACCAGAGGCGCTCTACGATCGTCAGTTGGTATGGATTGCTCTTGGACTGATGCTGACGGGCTTGGTAATGGTAACGTCGGCTTCGTTCCCAATCAGTGCTCGTTTAACCGATCAGCCGTTTCACTTCATGTTCCGCCACGCCATTTTCCTGGTGTTAGCGTTAGGTGTATCCAGCGTAATATTACAAATCCCGATGAAACGCTGGTTTCAATACAGTATGTACCTATTGGGCTTATCCTTCTTTTTGCTAGTGGTGGTGTTAGCCGTCGGTAAGTCGGTTAACGGTGCCTCACGTTGGATTCCTCTCGGGCTGTTTAACTTACAACCTGCTGAAGTCGCTAAGTTATCTCTGTTTATCTTTATGGCGGGCTATTTGGTTCGTAAACAGGATGAAGTGAGAAAAACCTTCTTCGGTGGTTTTGGTAAACCGATCATGGTGTTCGGTGCCTTTGCGGTGTTGCTACTTGGCCAGCCCGATTTGGGTACCGTTGTCGTAATGTTGGTTACATTGTTTGGCATGTTATTTATCGCAGGTGCTAAGCTGTCACAATTTATAGCCTTAATGGTGGCAGGTATTGCTGCCGTTGTGGGATTGATTGTTATTGAGCCTTATCGTGTTCGACGTGTTACGTCATTCTGGGAACCTTGGAGTGACCCGTTTGGTAGTGGTTATCAGCTAACTCAATCATTGATGGCGTTCGGTCGTGGTGATTGGATGGGACAAGGGCTTGGTAATTCAATTCAAAAACTCGAGTACCTACCTGAAGCACACACCGATTTTGTTTTTGCTGTACTGGCAGAAGAGTTGGGTTTTGTTGGCGTAACCTTAGTGTTGATGCTGATCTTTAGCTTGGTTTTTAAAGCTATTTTTATTGGCAAAAAAGCTTTCGAAAACGACCAAGTGTTCAGCGGTTATCTGGCGTTTGGCATTGGTATTTGGTTTGCTTTTCAGACGCTTGTTAATGTCGGTGCCGCTTCAGGTATTGTTCCGACCAAAGGTCTAACCTTACCGCTGATCAGTTACGGTGGTTCAAGCCTTATCGTGATGTCAGTTGCGGTTTCTATGCTGCTGCGTATCGATCATGAATGCCGAGTGCAACAAAAAGAACAAGCCGACAATCAAAACGAATTAGTAGAATAAGAATCTAACGTTATGAAACAGAACAAAAAACTTTTAGTGATGGCTGGTGGTACTGGCGGTCACGTTTTCCCTGGATTAGCGGTGGCGAAAAAGCTTCAGCAACAAGGTTGGGAAATTCGCTGGTTAGGAACTGCGGACCGAATGGAAGCGGAACTGGTGCCAAAGCATGGTATTGAGATCGACTTCATTAAGGTGAAAGGCCTGCGTGGTCAAGGCATTAGCAAGCTAATTAAAGCGCCGTTCCAGATTATTAATGCCATACTTCAAGCCAGACGACATATTAAAGCATGGCAACCTGATGTGGTGCTTGGCATGGGTGGTTACGTCAGTGGCCCGGGTGGTATCGCGGCTTGGTTATCTGGTATTCCAGTGGTTCTACATGAACAAAATGCAGTGGCAGGTTTAACCAACCAATGGCTGTCTAAGATTGCTAAAAAGGTTTTCCAAGCTTTTACTGGTGCGTTTCCTACCGTAGAAGTGGTGGGTAACCCGGTACGCGAAGATGTTGTTGCCTTAGCTGACCCCGAGCAACGCATGGCTGAGCGTGATGGTGACATCCGCATCTTGGTTATGGGCGGTAGCCAGGGCGCAAAAATCCTGAACGATACCTTGCCAGTAACGATGGCGCAGCTTGGTGAAGGCTTCACTGTGGTGCATCAAGCAGGTAAGAACAATCAACAGCAAGTGATTGAACAATACAAATCACATTCTGTAGATAATGTTCAAGTGACTGAATTTATTGATGATGTGGCGCAAGCTTATGAGTGGGCAGATCTATTAGTGTGTCGCTCTGGTGCATTAACCGTATCTGAAGTGTCTGCTGCTGGTGTAGGTTCTATTTTCGTTCCGTTTATGCACAAAGACAGACAACAAGCGTTGAATGCCGATCATTTAGTCGAATGTGGCGCGGCGTTAATGATTGAACAGCCTCAACTAACGGCTGATAAGCTCGCGAACACTATCGCGCAGCTTGATAGAAATGAATTAAAAATGATGGCAACAAAAGCTCGTCAAGCCGCCAAGCTTGATGCTGATGTGACTGTCGCTGAAGCGATCAAAGCTTTAGCAAAATAATGAGATTGAATTGATGACGATTGAACATACCCAAGACTTAGCGCAAATCCGTGCAATGGTGCCAGAGATGCGCCGTGTTAAATCTATCCACTTCATTGGTATTGGTGGTGCCGGAATGAGCGGGATTGCTGAAGTCTTGCTTAATGAAGGCTACCAGATCACAGGTTCTGATATTGCTCAAAACCCAGTGACAGAACGCTTAGTTAGCAAGGGGGCTACTGTTTACGTTGGTCACCAAGCGAGTAACGTTGCCGACGCAAGTGTGGTGGTGGTTTCAACCGCTATCAACGAAGAAAACCCAGAAATTATTGCAGCTCGTGAAGCGCGCACACCGATCGTTCGTCGTGCAGAAATGCTGGCTGAGCTGATGCGTTTTCGTCACGGTATTGCTGTGGCAGGTACGCACGGTAAAACAACCACGACTGCGCTAGTGACACAGATTTACTCGGAAGCAGACCTAGATCCAACCTTTGTAAACGGTGGTTTGGTGAAAAGTGCCGGCACTAACGCACGTTTAGGTTCAAGCCGTATTCTTATCGCTGAAGCCGATGAGAGTGATGCTTCATTCTTACATCTGCAACCAATGGTTAGTATCGTCACTAACATCGAAGCGGATCATATGGATACTTACGGCGGCGATTTTGAAACGCTGAAGCAGACGTTTATTGATTTCTTACATAACCTGCCATTCTACGGCCAGGCTGTGATGTGTGTTGATGATCCTGTAGTGCGTGAGCTTATACCTCAGGTTAGCCGCCAAGTGATTACTTACGGCTTCTCAGAAGATGCTGATATCCGTATTGAAAACTACGTACAAGAAGGTCAGCAAGGCAAATTCACGGTGGTACGTGAAGGTAAAGCTAACCTTGATATTACGCTAAACATTCCGGGTCGTCACAATGCATTGAATGCATCCGCTGCGATTGCTGTTGCAACAGAAGATGACATCAGCGATGAAGCGATTCTAAAAGCGATGGCGGGAACCGAAGGCACGGGTCGTCGTTTCGATCATCTAGGTGAGTACGAAACAGGTAAAGGCGTTGCAATGCTGGTTGATGATTACGGTCATCACCCAACCGAAGTGGACGTAACCATTCAAGCAGCACGAAGTGGTTGGACTGATAAGCGTCTTGTTATGATCTTCCAACCGCACCGTTACAGCCGTACTCGTGATCTATATGACGATTTTGCGAATGTTCTTGAGCAAGTTGATGTACTTATTCTATTAGATGTTTATTCTGCAGGTGAGAAACCAATTGCAGGGGCTGATGGGCGTTCATTAAGTCGAACTATTCGCGGGCGTGGTAAGATAGATCCAATTTTTGTTGCCGATATCAACGCACTGCCATCGGCTTTAGCCAACGTAATTCAAGGTGGTGACCTTGTTTTAACGCAGGGTGCGGGCGATGTTGGCCGAGTAGCGAAGCTGTTGGAATCATTGCAGTTAGACATTAATAAGATGCAGAACGCGTAACAGAATACTGTCTACAGACTGTGGTCAATCGCTCACTTCTTGCGATTGACCTAAAATTGACCAAAAATCTTATTATCAACGTTTGATAGTTTAATTTTGCTCAGTATAATTCATAGGTTAAAGTAAGTGCTTTTACCTCTATTACGAAGATAGGGAATAGAATTGCGAACCAACGACAGGGAATGCGGGCTTTGGTAGAAAGTACTTTTAGCGAAAACCGCCACCTATTCAGTTTACCGTCGCTCAAGAAACACGCCTTAGGCGGGTCTTTTTTTGTCATGGTATTGCTATTCATTGGATTTCTTTTCTATACCACACTGACTTGGATGTGGGACGATCAGCGATTGCCTCTCTCTAAAATAGTACTGCAAGGCGACTTAACTTATGTAACCGCTGGTGATGTTCAACATGCCTTTAGCGAGCTAGAGCATATTGGAACATTCATGTCTCAAGATATTGGCGTGTTGCAACACAGTTTAGAAGCGTTGCCTTGGGTTTCTGTTGTCTCGATTCGTAAGCAGTGGCCAGACACAATAAAAGTATTTTTGACTGAGTATCATGCGACAGCTATCTGGAATGGCAATATGCTGTTGAATGAAGATGGTCAGGTGTTTAATGGTGATATTGGCCTTTTGAAGGGTGATAGAGTTAAACTTTACGGTCCAGATGGCACTAGCCAACAAGTGATTGAAAAGTGGCGACAGATAACGCCTTTAATTAACAGCCTAGGGTTAACCGTTACCTCGCTCGTTCTCAATGAGCGTCGCGCCTGGCAAATCATTCTAGACAACGGTATTCGTTTAGAATTAGGTAAAGATTTTTTAGATGAGCGTGTTGAGCGCTTTATTTCGCTTTACAACGAATTAGGTAGTAAGGCGAATCAAGTGAGCTACATCGACCTCAGGTACGATACGGGAGCCGCTGTAGGCTGGTTTCCAGAGCAAGAGTTAGAAGAGAGTACAGATGACTAAGACCGCAGATGACAACATAATCGTTGGTCTTGATATAGGCACTGCGACCATATCAGCTCTAGTTGGTGAAATATTGCCTGATGGTCAAATCAATATCATTGGTTCTGGGCAAAGCCCATCCAGAGGTATGGATAAAGGTGGTGTAAACGACCTAGAGTCGGTAGTTAAGTCGGTTCAGCGAGCTATTGATCAAGCAGAGTTGATGGCGGAATGCCAAATCAGCAATGTATTTATCTCGCTATCGGGTAAACATATCGCAAGCCGAATTGAAAAAGGCATGGGCACTATCTCTGATGAAGAAGTGTCTCAAGACGATATGGATCGAGCGATCCATACCGCGAAATCAATTAAAATAGGTGATGAGCAGAGAATTCTGCACGTGATCCCACAAGAATTTACCATTGATTATCAAGAAGGGATTAAGAACCCACTTGGTTTATCTGGTGTTCGAATGGAAGTCAGTGTTCACCTAATTTCTTGCCATAGCGACATGGCGAGAAACATTATTAAAGCTGTTGAACGATGTGGTCTCACTGTAGAACAAATCGTGTTTTCAGGACTTGCCTCAAGTAATGCGGTAATTACTGACGACGAGAGAGAGCTTGGAGTCTGTGTTGTTGATATTGGTGCTGGTACGATGGATATTTCCATTTGGACTGGCGGCGCACTGCGACACACAGAAGTCTTTTCCTACGCAGGAAATGCAGTAACCAGTGATATTGCCTTCGCTTTTGGCACGCCAGTGAGCGATGCTGAAGAGATAAAAGTAAACCATGGTTGCGCTCTGAGTGAACTCGTAAGCAAGGATGATTCTGTTAACGTCCCTAGTGTAGGTGGCCGTCCATCGAGAAGTTTGCAAAGACAAACTTTGTCGGAAGTGATTGAACCACGTTACACTGAACTTATGGGGCTCGTTAACCAAACTATTGATACGGTTCAATTACAGCTACGAGATGAAGGTATTAAACACCACCTTGCAGCTGGCGTCGTTCTCACTGGTGGAGCGGCACAAATTGACGGATTGGTAGAGTGTGCGGAACGTGTTTTCCGCAATCAAGTTCGAGTTGGTAAGCCGTTAGAAGTTAGTGGTTTAACCGACTATGTTAAAGAGCCGTATCATTCTACGGCGGTTGGTTTACTTCATTACGCAAGAGATTGTCAGATCAGCGATGAAGGTGATTACAGCGAACCTAAGCGTTCAGCACCTTCTATGTCTGGTTTATTTGGTAAATTGCGTAATTGGATACAAAAAGAGTTTTAACCTGAGTTGCAGGAAAAAACGGAGATAACACATGTTTGAACCGATGATGGAAATGTCTGACGATGCAGTAATTAAAGTCGTTGGAGTTGGTGGCGGTGGCGGTAACGCTGTTGAGCACATGGTGCGTGAATCAATCGAAGGTGTAGAATTCATCAGTGTTAACAC
>NZ_JBFRSN010000569.1:0-6452 GCF_041473595.1 Vibrio sp. 10N.222.46.A1 | reverse complement strand
CAGATTATATATTGATTGGTAATGACCCTCATTTATCTCTTCTGGAGGCGTCGGGAAGCGATAATTCTCTAGTTAAAAGGCTTCATGGGGATAATGTTCCAGATTGGCTAGAGGTGACATACGACGGAGTTAAGGATGGTTACCGAGTTTTTAAAGTGAGGGGTGAGAATGAATAAGCAGAAATTAGCAGTATTGCTCCCATGTTTTAATGAAGCGGGTGCTATTGGGAAGACAGTTATGTCTTTTAAGCAGGCTTTACCTGATGCATCTATTTATGTTTATGACAATAACTCAACCGACAACACGGTAAACGAGGCCTTGCAAGCTGGGGCTATTGTTCGACATGAGCCTCGCCAAGGTAAAGGAGAGGTTGTCAGGCGAATGTTCTCTGATATTGATGCTGATATCTATGTGATGGCTGATGGTGATGACACTTACGATGCGTCAATATGCCCTGCGCTGATCGAACAATTGGATAATGAAAAACTCGATATGATTATTGGAAGTCGAGAGCGAGCTTCAATGGCTTATCCCAAAGGGCATATCCTAGGAAATAAGCTGTTTTCATCGCTGATTAATTTAGCATTCAATGCTCAATTGAGTGATGTGTTTTCTGGTTATCGAATTATGAGCCATCGATTTGTCAAAACCGTACCCATTTTCAGTGATGGCTTCCAAATAGAAACAGAGCTTACCGTTCATGCGCTACATCATAATATGCCAATCAAAGAAGTTTCGACGCAATATCAATCAAGGCCTGAAGGCACAGCCAGCAAATTGAATACCTTTAGTGATGGGCTCAAAATTCTCAATTTCATTTTGTTCTTATTGAGAGATGTAAAGCCAATGTTCTTCTTTGGCGTATTGTCTATGTTGCTTTGCTTCATTTCATTGGTTTTAGGAATCCCCGTTATCATCGACTTCATCGATACTGGGCTCGTCGAAAGGGTGCCTACTGCTATTTTGTCTAGTTCAATTGCATTGATAGCGGTGATGTCTTTTTTCTGTGGGTTGATACTCGACAACGTATCACGAGGTAGGCGAGAGATGAGGATCCTTTCTATATTACGAACGAGTGATAAAACGCTATCTGAATAGGAATCAAGCATGAGAACAAGCAAGGATGAAGACAAAGAGTGGATCGATTATTTATCTCGTTTCAGTGACGAATATGATGAGCGAGTTTATAACGGCAATACAACGGGTTATGTGATGAGAGCTGGTCATATAGCATGTGAAAAGCCATTTGGTGAAAGTGAACACTTTTCGAGAGTGTTAGAAGTGGGCTCCGGTACAGGTGAACACTTGCTGCACGTCAAACACACCTTTGACGAGTATATCGTGAGTGATGGCGATGCTGCGGCGCTTGAGGTGGCAAAAGAGCAACTCAATCATATTGGTTCTAACGGTAAGCTTGTTTTCAATTTGGCCAATGCTCGGCAATTAGACTTTGAAACTAATAGCTTCGATCGTGTTATCGCGACCCATATATTGGAGCATTTATACGAGCCTCACTTGGTGATTAAAGAGTGGTTAAGAGTGTTAAAGCCTGGAGGCACTCTGTCTATTTTGATTCCTACCGATCCTGGGGTCGCTTGGAAAATCGGTCGCTATATGACGACAAGAAAACACGCCTTACTGAAGGGGTGGCATTACGATTACATTATGGCGAGAGAGCATGTCAATCCATGCAATAACTTAATCGCTTTCTTAAGGTATTACCTTCCTGAACACCAAAAATCATTTTGGCCGCTGAGCTTTGTGCCGCTTATTGATTGCAATTTGTTCTTCAACTTCCACGGGGTTAAACCACTATAGGAAGTGAAAGATGCTTTTAGTTTTTGAAAGAAGAGCGGGAAAACAAGAAGTAAGCGATCAAACCTCTCACTTCTTATTTGTCTGTCTATTAATTGATAGCTTAGATCGCCAAACCTGTAATTGCGCCAAACAACATAAACACACCCACTAACCCTACAATCGGGACCTTTACGGTTTTTAATAACCACACACCAACAATGATCAGAGCGAAGTCTATGCCGCTGCTCACTGCGCTTGTGAAGATGGGTTGGTATAGAGCCGCAAGCAATAGACCAACAACTGCTGCATTCACACCGGTAAGAGCACCTGCCACCAAAGGCTTGCTTGCAATCGCCTGCCAATTCTTCAGTACAGCCAGTAGCAATAAGAAACCCGGTAAGAACACCGCAACTGTTGCGAGCAGTGCACCTGTAATCGGTGCCGATGGCATCAACACATAGCCTAGATAAGTGGCTAATGTAAACATTGGGCCAGGTACAGCTTGCGCAGCGGCATAGCCTGTTAGGAAGGTATCTTGAGACAGTTGGTCGCCAATACCATTTTGTAGCAATGGAAGAACCACGTGCCCGCCACCGAATACCAAACTACCTGCTTGGTAAAATAAACCAAATACTTCAATGCCTTGAGAGTATGCACTGAACAGAGGTAAACCAATCAGTAGTGCTACAAAAATCACTAGCGGTGTTATGGATATCTTATGTGTCGAAGGCGTTGTTTTTGAGTCTTGCGAGGTTAAGAACTTACTGCCAACCATCGCTGCAAATAGGAGCACTAAGACTTGAGGCCAGATCCCAGGAATCAAAAGTAGAACAATCGCGGTGATTACACACAGTGCTGTTGCTACCTTTGATTGGCAAAAGTTTTTGTACATGCCGAAAGTGGCGTCAGCTACAACCACGACTGCGAGTAGCTTAAGTCCGTGGATGATTGAAATGAAAAGCGGTGCTTCCAACAACTGGTTGCTCACTAAGGCCAATATCAACATTAGGATGACAGAAGGGGAGGTGAAGCCTGGGCCATTGTCATCGACATGAATCAGCAAGGTCTTGGCTTGTTGATGGTCGGGCTTCCTAATCTCTAACAGAATAGCTAATTGTTTGTCGTCTTGTTGTTCCATCGCCTGAATCGCGTTAGTCAGCAAATTAATGATCACTTGTTCCAATTGAATGGCGTTGGCGAGCACGCAAGCATCAAAGGTTTCAGGAAGTTCGTTGACCTTTACTCGTTCACTCTTGAGTTGTGGTTTCATCAGTTCTTTTGACGAGTGCAATACTGGCAGTATCTGTAACGTGTGCAGCTCTTCCGCAGTGGATTTCTTTGCAAAGGAACGAAGCTGGTGGCTTATCTTAGCCATACGGTCAGTGAGCGCCGAGATTCGCGATAGGTTGTCATCGACACGCTCGGTTTTTTCTTTGGCAAGAAACAGTCGGCCGTTGTCGGCATAACTGCGAATCGCAGCAAGCGGGTTATTCAGTTCATGGCTGATGCTTGCTGACATTTGCCCCAACACTGCCAGTTTGGCGGCTTGGATGAGTTCGTCTTGTGTCTGCCTCAGTACATGTTCAGTTTCGATTCGGTGCTTAATCTCGACATGCAACTCTGATGTTCGTTCAAGCACTTGAAATTCTAGCTTTTGCTTGGCTTCGGATTGCAGTCTGTCTATCTGAGCTCGTCTTTGTTGTCGATGGTGATTGAGTTGCATCGTTAGATAAATAATCGCAAAAATAAGGCTCAAAACCACAAGGTAAGCAACCAAGTCCCACCAAACTAAGTGGGTCGGAGAAAATACTCGTATGGTGAGTTTTGGCTCGGCTAGGAAGCGTGAGGAGTTAAAGAACTGCTCTTGGACGAGCTTGTGGGGAGACTCAATATTGCTAGTAGCACTCTCTAAGTCACCGGAGAAGTGCAGGCTTTCTATTTTTGTATCGAGATACTGCCTGCTTTCTTGAATTCGAGTGTGTTGTTCTTCGCTTAATGGTTGAAGGCTTTTGAACAGCCACTCAGGATTACTCGACATAAATACGATCTGGTCTTTATCGTCAGCAACAAAAAAACTCTGTTTGCCTTTCCAACTTGCTTCAATCAGCGATAAATCCATCTTTACGACAATGACGCCAATAATCTCGGCGGCATAGGCGACGGGGTAAGAATAATAATAGCCTCGTTTCCCAGAGGTTGAACCTAGCGCAAAATATTGATTTTCATTGCCAAGAATCGCTTCTTGAAAGTAGGGACGGAAAGCGAAATTTCGCCGAATAAAAGAACGCGGTAGATTCCAGTTACTGGCTGCTATGGTGGTGCCAATGCTATCTAACAGATAGGTGTCCGATGCTTGAATCACCGAGTTTACGTGTTCTAGGTAGCGATTGGTGAGTTCGATTTGCGCAGAGTTACTTGGAGAGTGAAGAGCATCGACCAACTCTTTGTCTTTTGAAAGCAGCTCGGGAATGTGCGCGAACTTGTCGAGTTGGCTTGAAATATGAACCGAAAATCGGTCTAGCTTAGATTGATGATCATTTAACAAACTTTCATGGCTTGTGTTCCACACCCAATGACCGCCGAACACCATTAGTAAACTGTATGTGGCCATTAATAGGATTGGGATTCTCAAAGCTTGAAACATGAAGGCTCTCCGCTCATTTCTTTGGTAAATAATCAAGCCTGTCTTCTCTCGTTTATGGTAGCAAATAGCGGTAGTGTTTGCTGAAAGTAGACAGTCGCCAGATGGATGTAGGTTAAGGGTTTGTAACGGGGATTGTTGAAAAAGTTATCGACTCTGAGGGGTAAAACAAGAGCAAGATCTCTTTTTAAGGTTTTTAGCAAAAAAAGCCCTCGATTCCCTTGAAAAAGTCGCTATTGTCCCCATTTCTGTTGTGCTAAGTGATGATTTGATCGTTTTTGTATCATTTAGTTGGACGAATTTAGAGCATTCATCATCATGCAGAGGTGAACGGCTCGACAGAGATTAAACAGATCGCTAGAATGTCGCGTCTAAAATTTCTGTCCTGAGGCTAATCGGAGATACCTTTCTTGTTTTCGAAAACAAGCTTTATTGCGTTTTAATCGACGCGTGAAGAACGAAGATATCGCTGATTAGTCTGGTGTTTGGTTGAATAATCAATTCAGACATCAATGCTCGATTTTAAATTAGGTGTTCGGATAGAGCACTACACAAGGATGCAGCCAACAACGTCGGCTTTTGAATTAAAGCTAAGTTACGGCTCATATGCTCAGATTACTGAGCCAGTTTTGAGGTTTATATAATGCAAGTTACTGTTGAAACGCTAGAAGGCCTAGAGCGCCGTCTTAATATTACTGTTCCTGCTGCTAACATCGAAGATGCAGTTACAGCTGAACTACGCAACATCGCGAAAAACCGTCGTTTCGATGGCTTCCGTAAAGGCAAAGTGCCAATGAAGATGGTTGCTAAAATGTACGGCAAAGCAGTACGTCAAGACGTGATGGGCGAAGTAATGCAACGTCACTTCATCGAAGCGATCGTTAAAGAGAAAATCAACCCAGCTGGCGCACCTACTTTCGCACCAGTTGAAAACAACGAAGGCGCTGACCTAGTATTCAACGCAACTTTTGAAGTTTACCCAGAAGTTGAGCTGAAAGGTCTAGAAAACATCACTGTTGAGAAACCAGCAGTAGAAGTTAAAGAAGCTGACGTTGAAGAGATGATCGAAACTCTACGTAAGCAACAAGCGACTTGGACTGAAGTTGAAGCTGCTGCTGACGCTGGTTCTCGTGCAACTATCGACTTCGTTGGTTCTATCGACGGTGAAGAGTTTGAAGGCGGCAAAGCTGAGAACTTCCCACTAGAGATGGGCGCTGGTCGCATGATCCCTGGTTTTGAAGACGGTATCGTTGGTAAAACAGCAGGTATGGAATTCGAAATCGAAGTAAACTTCCCAGAAGATTACCACGCTGAAAACCTAAAAGGTAAAGCTGCTAAGTTCTCTATCAAGCTGAACAAAGTTGAAGCTCGTGAGCTTCCAGAACTAAACGAAGAATTCGTTTCTAAGTTCGGCGCAGCTGAAGGCGTTGAAGGCCTTAAAGCTGAAGTTCGTAAGAACATGGAGCGTGAGCTTAAGCAAGCAGTTAAGAACCGCATCAAAGAGCAAGCAATCGACGGTCTAGTTAACGAAAACAACATCGACGTACCTTCTGCTCTAATCGATCAAGAGATCGGTGTTCTACGTCAACAAGCTGCTCAACGTTTCGGTGGTAACACTGAAGCTGCTGACCAACTTCCACGTGAGCTGTTCGAAGAGCAAGCTAAACGTCGCGTAGTTGTAGGTCTTCTTCTTGGTGAAGTAATCAAGACTGAAGAGCTAAAAGCTGATGACGAGAAAGTTAAAGCTATCATCGAAGAGATGGCTACAGCATACGAAGATCCAACAGAAGTTATTGCTTACTACGAGCAAAACGAGCAAATGATGAACAACATGCGCAATGTTGCTCTAGAAGAGCAAGCTATTGATGCAATCATCGCTAAAGCTCAAGTTTCTGATAAAGAAGTTAGCTTCAACGAGCTAATGAATCAGCAACCTGCTTAATATAGTAATATCTGACGTAGAAGGTTGACGTACGGTCAACAATTCTGCTAACAATGGTCCGTATGATTTAAT
>NZ_JBFRSN010000568.1:0-7675 GCF_041473595.1 Vibrio sp. 10N.222.46.A1 | reverse complement strand
TCTGATGTGAAATAAATATTCAATAATCTATCTGTAAGTAATACATAATGCCGCAGGTGTTGAGTGTGATTTAAACTTCTTTATTATCAATATTTTGCTTTGTATGGGCTTGATATTTGACCTTTGTTTGGGCTGGGGTTTTAACGGTTTTTCATCGGCTTTACAGAACGATGCCCCTTGATTTGCATGGGTTAATTGCTTAGAGTGCTAATCGTTTTTCGGGTTTAAATAACCGTTTTTAAGTTTAAATAATCGGTTTTGAGTTTAAATAACTATTAGTTTAGATAACTAAGAAAGGATTAGATTACATGGATCCCATACTGGAAGTTAAGGGACTGTACAAGGTGTTTGGTGAAGATACCGACCGTGCTTTTACAATGATTAATGAAGGCGCGAACAAAGATAAAGTTTTCGAAGAAACAGGGTTAACGATCGGCGTTAACGATGTTTCTCTTAGCATTCAAGAAGGCGAGATTTTCGTCATAATGGGACTGTCAGGATCTGGCAAATCAACCCTAGTACGCCTTCTTAACCGCTTGATTGAACCTACCAAAGGTAATGTGCTTCTTCGAGGCAAAGACATTGCCCACACCTCAGAAGATGAGCTCCGCGAAGTCCGTCGCAACAACATCTCCATGGTTTTCCAAAACTTCGCATTGATGCCTCACATGACAGTGATTGAAAACGCCGCGTTTGGTCTTGAACTAGCGGGTGTTGAAGTCGATAAGAGAAAACAGTCAGCATTTGAAGCGTTGGAACGAGTCGGTCTCGGGCCGTATTCAGAATCTTACCCTGATGAATTGTCTGGCGGTATGAAGCAGCGTGTTGGTTTGGCTCGTGCTCTAGCATGTGACCCTGATATTCTGTTAATGGACGAAGCGTTTTCTGCACTCGATCCTTTGATTCGTACTGAAATGCAAGATGAGCTTATTCGCCTTCAAAATGACGATAAACGAACCATTGTTTTCATCTCCCATGATTTGGATGAAGCGATGCGAATCGGTGACCGTATTGCCATTATGCAAAACGGTGAGGTGGTTCAAGTGGGTACCCCAGACGAAATTCTTAACAACCCAGCGAACGATTATGTCGAAGCTTTCTTCCGCGGTGTGAATGTAGCAAGTGTTCTTACGGTGAAAGACATTGCACGTAAGAAGCCAGCTGCGGTATTTAAAAAATCAGAACATGACGGCCCAGCGTCCGCTCTACAAATCTTGATGGATAACGACCGTGAATACGGCATTGTTGTTGAGAAAAGCAGTCGTTACTCCGGCATTGTCTCTGTTGATTCCCTTCGTAAAGCACACAAAGAGAACAAATCACTCGTCAGTGCGCAGCTCGATGATGGCCTAACGCTGAACCCTGATTTACCAATCAACGATGTGCTTGGCCTTGTTGGCGGTGTGCCTTACTCCGTTCCTGTTGTGGATGAGCAAGGTAATTACTTTGGCGTGGTAACTAAGTCACGACTGTTACAAACATTGGATAAGGGGTAGATCATGTCGTCTGAACAAACAAATAATGACCCATGGTCTCAATCAGCTCCAGCAGCTCAGCCATCAAGTGATCCTTGGGGTCAAGCAGCTGATACCTCACCATCAGCAGATTGGTTAAGCAGCGAAACAGTCGAAACGACACCTTTTGATCCACTTAACCCTTTTGCAGAAGCAGTTTTGCCCGTCGACACTTGGGTAGAGTCTGGACTGAATTGGTTAGTTGAGCACGGACGTCCATTGTTTCAAGCAATCCGTGTGCCTATCGATTTTATTCTAAGTTCATTTGAAACGGCGTTGGTGTCGACACCTGCACCATTCATGTTGATCATCTTGTTTTTAGTTGCATGGCAGTTTTCAAACCTGAAGCTTGGTTTGGCTACAGCCGTTTCTTTGACTTTTATTGGTTTGATTGGCGCTTGGTCTGAAGCGATGACCACGCTTTCACTGGTCATGACATCGGTATTCTTCTGTCTGCTGATCGGCTTACCCATGGGGATATGGCTCGCCCGCAGCAATACCGCGGCTAAATTCGTACGCCCAATTCTCGACGCCATGCAAACGACGCCAGCCTTCGTTTATCTTGTACCCATCGTAATGTTGTTTGGTATCGGTAACGTTCCGGGTGTGGTGGTGACGATCATATTCGCACTTCCTCCTGTTGTACGTTTGACTATCTTGGGTATTCAGCAAGTACCGGAAGAGTTGATCGAAGCGGGTCACTCATTCGGCGCCAGCAAAAAGCAGATGCTTTACCGAATTCAACTACCACTTGCACTGCCAACCATCATGGCGGGCGTGAACCAAACACTGATGCTGTCGCTATCGATGGTGGTTATCGCATCAATGATCGCAGTAGGTGGATTAGGTCAAATGGTACTGAGAGGTATTGGCCGACTGGATATGGGATTGGCCGCTGTTGGTGGCCTAGGCATTGTTATTCTTGCAATCCTACTTGACCGCATTACCCAAGTTCTTGGGGTAAATGCAGGTAATACAAAATTACGCTGGTATCACATGGGGCCTGTTTCCCTTGTGCTAAAAGCTTTAAATCGCGGTAAACAATCAGAACTACAACTAAGGAAAAACACCAATGAATAATTCATGGAAGAGTAAGCTAGCCGTTAGCATCGTTTCGACACTGGCTGTATCAACGAACGTGTGGGCTGCAAGCTTACCGGGTGAAGGTGTATCAGTTCAGCCCGTTCAATCTTCAGTTGCTGAAGAAACGTTCCAAACACTGATTGTTAACCGTGCTTTAGAAGAGCTTGGTTACGATGTGAAATCAACGCAAGAAGTGGACTATAACGTAGCTTACACTTCTATCGCAAAAGGTGACGCAACGTTCCTAACAGTAGGTTGGTTCCCACTACACGCTGACAAATACAAAATGGCGGGTGGCGATGACAAATTCTACCGTGAAGGCCAGTATGTAAGTGGTGCCGCTCAAGGTTACCTTATTGATAAGAAAACCGCTGAAAAGTACAACATCACTAACATTGGTCAATTGACTGATCCAAAAATCGCTAAGCTGTTTGATGCTGATGGTGATGGCAAAGCAGACCTGACGGGCTGTAACCCTGGTTGGGGTTGTGAGATGGTCATCGAACACCAAATCTCTGCATTCAAATTGGACGATACCGTTACTCACAACCAAGGTAACTATGCAGCGATCATCGCAGATACGATTTCACGTTACCAAAAGGGCGAGTCAGTTCTTTACTACACGTGGACACCTTATTGGGTAAGTGGTGTATTGGTTCCTAACGAAGACGTAGTTTGGTTAGAAGTTCCATTCTCTTCACTTCCGGGTGATCGTGCGAATGTTGATACTACTTTGTCTAACGGTAAGAACTACGGCTTCGAAATGAACTCGATGCGTATTATTGCGAACAAAGAGTTTGCTAAGAACAACCCATCTGCGGCGAAGCTTTTTGAAATCATCAAACTTAACATCAATGATGTAAGTGCTCAGAACATGATGATGAGTAAAGGTAAGAACAGCTCGGCTGATATCGAAGCGCACGTAAACGGTTGGATCAAAGCGAACCGAAATACGTTTGATGCTTGGATTACAGAAGCGAAGAAAGCGGCACTATAACGGTTGTTTTTCGTAAGCAGTCGATAACAGGCTGGAATAAAAAGAGAAGGCCGGTAGTCTGATTCAGACTACCGGCCTTTGTTTTTCTAGCGACATAACTATTTTTTAGCGACATAACTACTGTTATCGCATTATTTTTTAAAGCGGCTTGTTCTTTTAAAAGCGAGTAGGCTAGCGTTCGCCTTGAACCTCGAAGTCATCGCTGATTAAACGAGCGCAACCATCGGCTTCTAGTGCCCAGTGCTCACGATGCACAACACCAAACGCTTTGTTCATTGTCCAACTAGCCGTCAAAATGTAGCCGCCTTCTGGGTGCTCTTCCCACGTAACGTCTGTGTAATCAACGTCTTTGAAACCTTGGTCGATGATGTTTTGCCAAAATGCTTGAATCGCTTCACGACCTTCAAAAGTACCAAATGGACGCGCTTCCATTACACAGCTTTCAGCATATTGATCTGCACAACCTTTCGCATCTTGGCTGTTGAATGCTTTCTGCCATGCGTTAATGCCTTGCTTACATGCTTCTAAAATTTGGTTGTTTAACATTGTCTTTCTCCATATCAGTCTTCTTTCAAACACTGTGTCTTTGATTTGGTTATCTCGATAAGTTGGATTCAGTTTAGCCTTGGAAATTAAATTGAAAAACAGAGATAATAGAAAATACTGTGTGTAAAAAGAGAACAATAAGATGAGTAAGCTAAAGCAGATGTCGATTTTCGCTCACATCGTAGAGCAGGGCTCAGTATCAGCTGCGGCTGAAAAGCTTGAGTTATCCAAGTCCGTCGTCAGTCAGCACCTCAAAATTCTGGAACAAGAACTAGGTGCTTCACTTCTCAAACGCACAACACGGAGGCAATCTCTGACCAGTATGGGTGAGCGTTTTTATTTAAGCTGCAAAGACATCAACGTGATTGCTGACTCGGCTTGGGATATGGCCAAAGCTGAGCTAGAAGAGCCACAAGGTCGGATTCGTATTACTGCACCGAATGCGTTGATGGATTTATTGGTCGCGCCTGTTATTGCAGACTTGATGAAGCAATACCCGAAGTTAAAACCAGAGCTGATCAGCGATGATCAGCACTTAGATTTCATGGAACACGATATTGATCTCGCAGTACGAGTGGGCAGTTCTCGTGACAGCAACCTAAAGCAGAAACGCTTGGGCGAGTTTAAAGACGTGTTGTGTGGCGTTGAAAGCATGCGTTCTCGTGAGCTTGAATCTATCCCTTACATTGCTAACTCATGGCAAGGTAAGCAAGTCTCTCATCGCTTTACTTCTCAAACAGATCAAGACTTTATTTACCAACAACAAGCAAGCTGCACTACGAACTCCTTTCATAGTTGTCTCGCGTTGATCAAATTTGGCGTTGGCATTGGTGTGATCCCAGACTTCTATCTTCATCAACTATCAAATGAAGTGGTCGATCTCTTACCAAGTTTTCAACTACCCACTAACACGGTTTATGCGTTGAACTCATTCGCCTCAAACACACCGATTGCCATCAAACTGTGCGTTCAAGCGTTAGAAGAGAAGCTCAAACAGAACTTTGTTTAAAACCAATTCGATAAGTTAGTGATTTAGTAAAGAGGCTTAAAACCAAACTTGCCTAATAGATTGCTCAAGAGTGAAGATACAAAAACATAAAGACACTAAAAAGCCCGAGTATAAACTCGGGCTTTGAATGGTTTTCTTTATAACTTATGAGGAGCTAGATTGCCTGACGAAGTTGGAAGTAACGTCCTTCTTCGTTTAACAGCGATTCATGAGAGCCGTGTTCTACAATCTCGCCTTGTTCAATTAGAACGATAGAATCCATCGCTTCCAGACCAATCAAACGGTGCGTAATGAAGATAACCGTCTTGCCTTCAAAGTGCTTCTCGAACAGTGCCATGATACTGTGTTCTGTTTGCTTATCTAAGCCTTCTGTTGGCTCATCTAGAAGCAGGATAGGGGCATCATGAAGAATGGCACGTGCGATACCAATACGGCGCTTCTCACCACCAGACAGTTGACGACCACCGTCACCCAACCAGCTATCAAGACCATCATTCTCAAGCAGCTTTTCTAGACCAACGTCTTTAAGGATGTTAGCTAGGTGCTCATCGTTGGCATCTGGTTTCGCAATCAACAAGTTGTCGCGTAGGCTGCCATTCAAGATGTCGACACGCTGGCTTACCACACTGATTGATTCACGAAGCTGTGATTCATTCCACTGCGTCAGTTCAATACCCGCGATTGAGATGTAGCCCTTTTTAGGATCCCAGTAGCGAGTCAGAAGCTGAATCAGAGTCGATTTACCTGAACCCGTTTGACCCACAATCGCAACCTTGTTCGTTGCCGGAATTGTTAGCTCAACAGCGTTCAGAACACTGCGCTCAGAATCAGGGTAGTTGAACGTCACGTTTGAGAACGTAATATCAAGTGGCTTATTGATGTCGAGCTTCTCTTCAGCAAACTGAACTTCAGGCTCCGACAGAATCACTTCGTTCAAGCGACGAGCAGAAGACAGAGTTTGACCTAAATGCTGGAACGCGCCTGTGATAGGCATCAGCAGTTCAAAACTTGCCATAGTAGCGAACGCCATTAGCGCGATGAACGGGTCTGGTGCATTGCCACCCACGCCGTCAGCCGCAAGCCAAAGCATAAGAACCAACGTCAAACCGTTGAACAGCATTAGTGCAGCTGACGCCATACCAGTTAGGTTAGCATTCACAAACTGATTCGCCATCAGCTTGTGTTGCGTTTCTAGAATCGCATTACGGTACCGCTCTTCAGCACCGAACAGAGTCAGTTCGCTGTAGCCTTCAACCCAATCTAGCGTAGTCACACGAAGGTCAGCTTTGTTCTGTGTCAGCTCACCGCCGTTACGCTTGCCCAGCTTGTAGAACAAGATTGGCCAAACCAACAGCATGATCAGAAGGATAGAACCTAAGATCAAACCAAGCGAACTATCGAACCACATTAAGAATAGAGTCAGGAAGAAAATCCCAAACACACCCACCGTCACAGGGCTTACTAAACGTAAGTACACGTGATCCATCGCGTCGACATCAGCAACCAAACGGTTCAGTAGATCGGCGTCACGAAGGTTTGAGATACGACCTGGGATCAGCGGAGCCAGCTTCTTGAAGAAAAAGATACGTAAATCAGTTAACAGTTTGAATGTTGCATTGTGGCTGACAACACGTTCACCCCAACGACCCGCAGTACGGCTCATTGCCAAACCACGTACACCACCACCCGGTAGCATGTAGTTGAAGGTTTCACGTGCAATCGTAAGGCCTGCAACCGCAGAAGCTGAAATGAACCAGCCTGATAGCGTTAACAAGCCGATAGAAGCCGACAGAGTAGCAAAAGCCAATAGCATGCCTAGCGATAGGCCAAACCAATGCTTTTTATAGAGTTTCAGGTAAGGCAGTAAATCACGCATCTAAATTACCCTTATTATCTTGTTGAGCTAAGTTCGCGTTCAGCATCTCTTCAAACAAACCACCCGCAGTCGAAAGCTGAGAGTAATGACCTTGTTCAACCAGACCGCCATCACGCATCACCAGAATATTATCGACTGATTTAAGAGGTGCGAGTTGGTGCGTTACAAGCAGGGCAGTGCGGCTTTCAATATTGCTATTGATGCCTTTCATCACTAACTGTTCGCTACGAGTATCTAGGCTGGCAGTGGGTTCATCTAACAACCAGAACTGGCCATCTTGAATCATTGCGCGAGCTAGTGCCAAACGCTGAGATTGACCAACAGACAGGCCGCCAGAGCGATCAGAAATCATGTAATCCAAGCCGTGTTCGTTAACGAAATCGCTAGCAAATGATTGCTCAAGTGCATTCTCGACAACTTGGTCAGCAATATCGTGCTTACCCAGGGTGACGTTGTCACGAATGCTGCCGTGCAACAACAATGGGTTTTGACCCACCCAGCTAATGGTTTTACGCCAAGAGGCTAAGTCTAAGTCACGCAGTTCAATGCCATTGATTTTCAAGCTTCCTTCATAAGGCATGAAACCAAGGATGGCATTGATCAAACTTGTTTTACCCGCACCACTTGGGCCAACTAACGCAGTCGATTGG
>NZ_JBFRSN010000567.1:0-2485 GCF_041473595.1 Vibrio sp. 10N.222.46.A1 | reverse complement strand
ACAGAGTCTGAATACCGCAACATTGTAAGTAGAAGCTATTATTCTATGTACCATTCAGCTTTAACGATTTTAGCACATGAACCACCATCATATGGAGGTCAAGGTGTACACTCATCACTAATCAGCTATTTACAGTCTAATGATGTAAAAACAAGTGAAGTGCATTCGCCTAGCACTTTGAAGGCTTTATCCTATATGCTTCAGCAGTATAAAGCTCAGCGAGTTATTGCTGACTATTATTTAACGCAAAACATCACTAAAGACAACGCATCTGATTCCGTCAATACCGCCAAGAGATTCAAGAAAAAATGTGATGAAATAACACCCCAGCAAACTTCTGACAAATGACTCACGGCAACGGCCAATCATCAGACTCAATGATTTCTAAGTAATCGGCCCACTAACCTTTCATACCCCCATACTGCCTCAGAAGTTTGTTCATTAACTGTTCTAGCTTACTTTTTGGCATCACCTGACTCCATTCAACTATTATCCGCTCTAATATTGACCAACAATGTCTTAATAGCAATATTTGTTAGGTGTAGAAATCCGCTTAGAACGACAAGGCATATACAGTTCTGTGGCGTATTCTAATTGAGCTTCCATCCAATAACTTTTCTCTCCTTCCTCCACCTCCCTAATTGGTGGGCTATCTTCAAATACCGACTTCCAATAAGCTAACCGCTCTTGATGCCGAATAAAATCATTTGAGTACAAATTGTCAGCCTCTTGCTTGATATCATTTAAGTCTAGATCTCTACATTCCATCGACCAACCACGGGCACCAGCCGCCCAGAATAAGAATTCATCCACTTTAGTCTTTGAATCATCGCCTTCAAACGTTACCGAGAACCTATTATCACTTGAAGCAAATACGCCACGTTCACGGATCTCTTTGTTCACCTTCTCCACCTGTTTTTCCAAACGAATAATACGACTCTGCATTTTGTCAGTGAGCTCTTTCGGTTTGCCTTGTTGCACTGCTATCGACTTCGCCTTGATTGTTTGAGCCTTAGCAGCAGCTAACTTAGATGCCTTTCTTTTCAGCGGTTTTTTCCACTGGTCTAGCTTATGTCCTAACTCCTTAATTATCGCCGTCATATTTCCAGCCTCAAACGAAGCCAAACATTCCCATTTTGGTGCTCGAGTGCTTGCCGATATGTTATAGCGATTCCCTTTTATCAACCCTTGTTCCGAATCTCCACCTTTGGCGGCATACCCAACCGCTTTAATGATGTACGAGCCGGCGGCTTTAGGCTTCCTGATTCGCTCAAGATTTGCAAAACCATGTCCCCAGATTTTCTCCAGTCGTTTTGCCCAAGCGCGGAAGAACCTAGGTTCAACATTCCACTTTAAAAGCATATGTACATGAGGGTTAGGTTCACCATCATCATTGGCCGGACACTCTGCAACCCAAATATAGTGAAAGTCGAGAGGTTTATTTGTTGGGCCAACGTCACTTGGCTTACCTAGATGAGGTGGCACTTTTTCAACTTTCAAATCGCAGTAAGGTTGCCCACTGTCTTCATCGGTTTGAATAGTATGATCAGCCACCCAACCGCGTTGATACATTTTTTTCATTGCATCAAGTAAGCGTGAAACTTCTTTACCTATAGTGGTTTCAATGGTTTTTTCTACCGTAAACTCTTTGGCGGGCTTATCTTCCAAGCGACAGAAATCACCTGCTATCTCACCATTATGATTCATCAACTTGGTTCGCAATCTATTTTTAAATGGGACTGTTGAATAAGGTCCAGCAATATCGGTAACAGGCGAAGCCACTCGCTTCTCTTTCGAGTTGCTCCTATAGGTCACCATGTTTCGACGATAACGAATTGGATGCCTAGCGCCTAGTTCACCCAATTCCGATTCATCAGCCATACCGCCAAATATGGCCAATCGCTGCTCTCTGGTGAACGTTAAGGTCAAAAACGTAGTGAAACCATCGTTACGAACTGCCGCATAAGCCGCACTTTCAAAAATCTGAGTTACCGCTCGCTTAGTCAGCTTGTCGGTGTACCGTTCACCGCTGTTGACAGTTGGTGCTTTACTCGTCGGTGTTTGAGTAATGTGCTGGATTCTGTACTGGTCGAAACACTCTCGCTGCTGTAATTGTACTGAAGTAGGATTGATTTTAGGCTCACAGCGGTTAATTTTACCTTTCTCTTGTAAAACGGCAGGTGTATTACGCTCTGTAGAGGTATACAACAAGTCGTGATTGAAATACGCCTCAGGGCTTTGTAGGACTTCCGATGGATTAATAACCCTATCTAGCAGCTGCAGAGTTTGGCGATTTCGCTCAATTCTATGACGGTGTTTCTCTGTCGGACTTTTGCGCCCTTTGACTAGCCTATACTCTTCGGCGATTCTCGCCGCCGCTTCGCGGTCGTGTTCAGTGCGATAATTAAGAGCTTTAAAAAGATCTATCGATCTCTTGAGCTCAAATTCTCGCTTAGATTGTTGGTTGAAAACACGATCGTAGATT
>NZ_JBFRSN010000566.1:0-5715 GCF_041473595.1 Vibrio sp. 10N.222.46.A1 | reverse complement strand
AGCCAGTACAGGGCTCACTAACACAGCAGGATCAAGTTTGAAGAATCGAGCGACTATCGGTAACCCGCCGCCGAGTACAGTTGATATGGTCACTTGAATAAACAGAGCAACAGCAATCGCGTAAGCAATCATATTAATGTCGTAACCCCCCGTTGACTGGTTGTCACTGAATAATAAGATTCGGCCAATCATCACTAAGGCGATCGCAAGAGCTAAACAGATAGCAACTCTAAGCTCTTTCCATAGAACGTTGGCCCACTGGCGTTTCTTCAATTCCCCTGTGGCTAAGGCCCTAATGACCAAAGTCGCAGCTTGTGTTCCTGTGTTGCCACCCGCGGCAGCGATTACCGGCATATAGATCGCCAGAAGTACTAGCTGGCTAAGAATGTCTTCATACTGAGCAATGATAAGCCCAGAGACAATGCCCAGCAGTGCTAAGGCAATAATCCAACCGATACGCTGCCTAACATGGCTAAGCACTCCAGTTGAAAGGTAACCCTGTTGTGGTTCAACCTCTGAGTAGATCAGCCCTAATTGGTGAGCTAGATGTCGAGAGCGCTTCTCAAAGCCCTGCTCTTCTAGCTCACTAAGTAAAGTCTGAATCGTACTAAGAGAGCATTGCCCAAGCACTAACACCGCATCTTCAAGTGGCATTCGGTTTAAAAGGTTAATTTGTTGCTCACGTCCGTACTGTTGAAAAGCATTCGATACAGCTTGGATGTCTTGCTCTGAGTACAGAGCTTCAATAGATAAAAAAGTGTTGTTCATTACCGTCATGGCGAATCTCCCGATTGGCAAAGGTAACGACCATCAAAACAAGTAGCCTATAGAGAGTACCCCGAGAGTATAAAGCGGTGTACACCAAGAGCGTATAGCTATATACATCAAGAACATACAACTAAGCGCACCAAGAGCTTAAAGCACTGATGTGTCTACTTGTTAGAATCTAGAGTGTGGAAAAGAATGAGGGGGAAAACAAAGATACCCTACCCGAACGGCAGGATAATAGATCAATACCGAGACAGGTTATTCTTCTCCATTCAAACTAGGAGGATGGTCGGTATTGTTCATAAAAATCTCCAAAATTACTGTCAATATGACAGCGCGCATAGTGTAGCAATGCACGTTCAAAAACTTCGTCAACTTTGTGTCAATAAAAAAGGCATCCGTGGATGCCTTTTGTTCAATTATTGATGTGTGTTATTACTTAATAGTAATACGAGCAAACTTACGCTTACCTACTTGGTAAACTGCAGTACCTGCTTCAGGTACAAACTTGCTGTCTTCAATCTTCTCGCCTTCAAGCTTAGCAGCGCCTTGCTTGATCATACGCATCGCATCAGAAGTCGAGTTTACAAGACCCGCTTCTTTTAGAACGTTCGCAATCGGTAGGCCGGCTTCGAATTCAAATTCAGGCATTTCATCAGGAACTTGGTTCTTAGCAAAACGGTTAACGAACTCTTGCTCAGCCGCTTCAGCATCGGCTTCGCTGTGGAAACGAGCAATGATCTCTTTAGCAAGAAGTACTTTCACGTCACGAGGGTTTTTGCCCGCCTCAACGCCAGCTTTCAGTTCCGCAACTTCTTCAAGAGGACGGAAAGACAGTAGCTCGTAGTAGCTCCACATTAAATCGTCAGAGATAGACATAATCTTACCAAACATCTCGCTTGGTGCTTCGCTGATACCGATGTAGTTGTGCGCAGACTTAGACATCTTCTTAACGCCGTCTAGACCAACAAGTAGTGGCATCATCAGTACCGCTTGTGGTTTTTGACCTGCTGCTTTTTGCAGTTCACGACCCATAAGAAGGTTAAACTTCTGGTCAGTACCGCCAAGCTCAACATCGCTCTCTAGTGCAACAGAGTCGTGACCTTGAAGAAGTGGGTACATGAATTCGTGGATTGCGATCGGTTGACCACCAGCGTAACGCTTTTTAAAGTCATCACGCTCAAGCATACGAGCAACAGTTTGGTTAGAAGCAAGACGAATCATGCCTTCTGCACCAAGCTCAGATAACCACTCAGAGTTGAAACGAATTTGCGTTTTCGCAGGATCTAGAATCTTGAATACTTGCTCTTTGTAAGTTTCAGCATTCTTCAATACGTCTTCACGGCTTAGCGGTGGACGTGTTGAGTTCTTACCTGATGGATCACCAACCATTGCTGTGAAATCACCGATAAGGAACGTCACTTCATGACCAAGCTCTTGGAAAGCACGAAGCTTGTTAAAGATAACCGTATGGCCTAGGTGGATATCTGGAGCGGTTGGATCGGCACCCAGTTTAATGCGTAAAGGACGACCTTCTTTTAGTTTCGCAATCAGTTCGTCTTCTGGAATCAGTTCTTCTACGCCACGTTTGATCTCGGCTAGTGCAGCTTCAATACTCGCCATTCTTGTTCACTCCCACAGATTTGGCAAAAATATAATAATTAGACATCTTACTTGAATAGCGATGTATTTTGAAACCAGTTACACTATTCCGTCGTCTATTTTCATAATATTTACAGAACGAACCGGAACATGTTGTCTATTTTTGCACGCCTTCCCATTTTGCACCGGGCATTTATCGCATTTTTTAGTGCCGTAATTTTTATCGCTATTTTCTTACTCCCCGACGTCAACAGCTTACGTGACGATACGGGAGCTTTAGTCGTTGGAAAACACTACCCACTGACGATCAGTGCATCAGCACTTGTTAGCTCAAGTGACGCACCACCGACGGCAGTACTCAAATGGGAGAAATACACCGTTCGCTCTGGCGAAAGCACCTCTGTTTTATTTGAACGTATTGGCCTTTCATACCGTTTACTGATCACTCTACTCAATACCAACAACGATATTAAAAAGCAGCTGTCCAATCTAAGACCTGGCGACGTATTACAATTCGGCTTTGATGAAAACAACGACCTTATTCAGTTGAAGCGACAACTTAGTGCGTTTGAAAGCTTCAAAATCACTAAGTCTGGCGATTCATTCTCCTCTAGCTTCGACAAAAAGGAAGTGGCCTACCAATACAACTATGCCGAAGCCAACATCACGTCTAACTTCTGGAACGCCGGCGTCAATGCAGGCCTAACTGCAAACCAAATTATGGAACTGGCGGGCATCTTCGGTTGGGATATCGACTTTGCGTTGGATATTCGCAACAACGACAGCTTTAAGATTTTGTACCAAGAGAAAGTCGTTGAAGGCGAAGTGATTGGTCGCGGCAAGATCATGGCGGCAGTATTCAAAAACCAAGGTGATTCATTTACCGCGGTATTAGATGATAGAAGCGGCAACTACTTCGATGAAAATGGTCGTGCTATGAAGAAAGCCTTCTTGCGCTCACCGATTGATTTTCGCCGTGTAACATCGAACTTTAACCCTCGTAGAAAACACCCAGTAACCGGTAAGGTTCGAGCTCACCGAGGCACCGACTACGCAGCCCCTGTTGGCACACCTATCTGGGCAGCCGGTGACGGTATTGTTCAGAAATCGGGTTACAACCAATTCAATGGTAACTACGTGTTCATTCGCCACAGCAACACCTATATCACTAAATACCTGCATATGAAGCGACGTATGGTGAAAACAGGTCAGCGCGTAAAACAAGGCCAAACCATTGGTACTTTGGGCGGTACAGGCCGTGTGACTGGCCCGCACTTACACTATGAATTCTTGGTCAATGGCGTACATAAAAATGCGCGAACCGTGAAATTACCGCAATCTAAGTCGTTAACCGGTAAAGCAAAAGCAACCTTTATTGCCAACTCAGAGATTCGACTGAATAACCTTGAGCGATACGGCCAGTTGCTAGCGACTAATTAGGCAACTAGATACCAATTAGGTTAAGAGCCCTATAAACCAACGAAAAGAGCGCCCACCAAGGCGCTCTTTTTTATGTTCATCGAACCACTGTATCTACTATTTTTCAGGCTTCTTATCTCGCCCTAGCATCAGCAAACAAGGCGTCAGCACCAAGGTTAGTACTGTCGCAAATGCCAAACCTCCCGCAATCGCCGTAGCGAGTTGCGACCACCATTGCGTACTCGGCGCGCCAAACTCTATTTTTTGATTAATCAGATCGATGTTCATTTCTAACACCATCGGCATCAAACCTAATATGGTAGTGACCGTAGTAAGCATCACTGGTCTTAAACGCTGAACACCGGTTCTCAGAATTGCATCGCGCTTATCTAAGCCTCTTTTGATTAACTGATTATAGGTATCAATCAGCACGATATTGTTGTTCACCACTATACCTGCCAGTGCAATCACTCCAATACCGGACATCACGATACCAAACGGACGTTGGAAGATAAGCAGACCAACAAACACACCAACCGTAGAGAACAGCACCGCACTAAGAATCAGGAATGCTTGATAGAAACTATTAAACTGAGTAATCAAAATCAACGCCATTACCGCCAGTGCAACCATGAATGCACTTTGTAAGAAGGCAGAAGAGTTTTCTTGCTCTTCATTTTGACCACGGATACGAAATTCTACGCTATTAGGTAGCCCCAATTCACTTAACGCTTGCTCAATCTTTGGCAGTTCGAGGGCAAGGTTATAGCCCTCTTCCATATCCGCCATGATGTTCACTACGCGCTTACCATCGAGGCGTTTAATCGTATCTTGCTTGTGGTCGGGAACAATCTGAGCAAAGTTGGTGATCGGCACCAAGCCAGCAGGTGTTTTGACTCTCAACTGGTCAAAGCGTCCGATATCTCTTTTATCATTAGGGTAACGCACCAAGATATCGACCTCTTCTGATGAGTCATCAGGCAGGTAATCACCAATCTTGAGACCATTGGTAACGAATTGAACGGTATTACCCACCAAGGTCGCATCAGCGGAAAAGCGTGCGGCATCGTCTCGGCGAATATCCACTTTCCAATCAATGCCATCTTTGCTTGCTGTATCACTGATGTTAGTCAGAGCTTGATTACCATCCGCCCAGTTTCTTACAATTTTTGCAGCCTGATTCAGCTGTTCTGGTGTTGTTGCTGACAGCTCAATCACTAAATCATTTTCAACCGGAGGCCCTGCATCTGGAAACTTATATTCAATCTCAACACCAGCGTATTGATCGGTTTGCACCTTCAATTCATCAATAATCGCTTTAACACTACGACGATATTGCCAATCAACAGGAGTAATCGAGATCAAGCCAATCTGGTCGTCCCCCCCCGTGCGTGTGTAAACAGTATCGAACTCATCATGATTAAGCATCATTTGCTCAATATCGCGCATGATGTCATCTTTTTCTTGAATAGAAAGATCACCATGTGAGCGAACTTTGACATTAAAGAATGGTGGATCAACCTCAGGGAAGAACTCTGCACCTAGGCCCGCTTTGGAGTAAGTAAAACCAACTGCAACCGCGAGCAATATCGCACTGAACAGAATCTTAAAGGGATGCTTAATCGCAATCGAAAGCGTGTGGTAATACGCCTTGGTTAAGCCCGTTGCTTGTGAAAAATCACCATTATGCAGTGCCACCATTCGAGCTTGGCTCTTGGGCGATACGTATTGAGGTTTGCCAATCAAGCCACCTAATACCGGTACAAACAACAACGCCATAATCAATGAAGCGGTTAGCGTTGCAATCAGTGTTAGTGGCAGAAACTTCATGAATTCGCCTGTCACATCCGGCCAAAACAGTAACGGAGCAAATGCAGCTAAGGTTGTCGCTGTCGATGCGGTTATCGGCCACGCCATCCGTTTCGC
>NZ_JBFRSN010000565.1:0-1550 GCF_041473595.1 Vibrio sp. 10N.222.46.A1 | reverse complement strand
GCCTTGCGCTTCAACCCAGGCATCACCGTTGTCAGCCTTAACAATGTTGAAAGGCATGATTTCGATATCGCGTTGAACTTCTTCATCTTCAAAACGACGACCGATTAGACGCTTGATAGCGAATAGGGTGTTTTGAGGGTTAGTAACCGCTTGACGCTTCGCAGGTTGACCAACTAGCGTCTCACCTTCAGTGTATGCGATTACCGAGGCTGTTGTGCGTTCGCCTTCAGTATTTTCTAGTACGCGAGGTTTGTCGCCGTCAAGTACGGCAACACATGAATTTGTTGTCCCTAAGTCAATACCGATAATTTTACTCATAATAAGACCTCTCTTATTAAAATTATTTTTTCTAATGCAAAATATGTAATTCTATTCTTCTATATGAGTACAAGCGTTTAAGTCTTGCACTCTAGTGGTGATAAACAGCAATATTTTTAGACAAGGTTAGTAAAATCGAATACTAAAATCACCTTATCCGATCCTGTTTCCCCAGTCATTATTTGTGGATTGAGATCTGACGGGGTTGCATTGCTTCTGGGACTTCACGGACGAGGTCTACGTGCAGTAAACCATTTCCCATACTCGCTGCTTTAACGGTTACGTAGTCAGCCATCTGGAATTTACGTTCAAAGTTACGCTCTGCGATCCCTTGATAAAGGTAATTAGGTTTAGTTTCTACAGGCTGAACTTCACCGGAAACGATTAACATATTTTCGTTCTGGGTAAGAGTTAGTGCATCTTCAGAAAAACCAGCTACAGCCATCGTAATACGATAGTTGTTTTCGTCTTTCTGCTCGATGTTGTATGGAGGGTAGCCATTACAAGATGGCTTATTCGTGCTACTCTCCGCTAGGTTAAATAGACGTTCAAAACCAATGGCATGACGGTATAGCGGAGAAAAATCTACATTACGCATAATACTATCCTCATAAATAAGCAATAGTTCTTAGTGTTTAGTACACCAAGACCGGAGACAGACTCTATTGCACCACGTAGGCGCCGTAAGACATATGTTCCAGGTGTTAACAGGTTTAAGGAACTCGCTAATGTCGCATACTACAACGTCAACGTTCCTTGATTACAATTGCCCTAGCTTCCCTAAGAAGGCGAAGTGGGCAACTTAAGAACTTCATCTGTCAGTTCGTTTTTTTAAAATATTATCCCAAGAGAAACCTGTCAATATTAACATTAGTTTTTTTTGGTCATTTATAAATTGTTAATTTAGCAAAAGCGCTAGCTCGATTCTGTCAGATTCGATCTAACAGGTTCTTCGCTGGCTCATTCCTACACACAACCCAAATCGCGGGCCTGGATCTGTCAGCATATAATGTATTTTAATGTGACACCCTAAGCGCCAAAACGCACATCAAAACAAAACCCTGAGCACTTAAACGTCCCCTCCCCCTTTGTCACAAATCGCAATGCTGGAAATACTGACCCGTAGTTGGTGTACAGAATGATGTGATCCGCTCGCTCGTGAAGAAACCATTCACCAAAGCCAGCGCCATTTAATTCGATGAAAAAGTCACGGATTTCATGGAAAGCAAAAC
>NZ_JBFRSN010000564.1:0-712 GCF_041473595.1 Vibrio sp. 10N.222.46.A1 | reverse complement strand
CAGTTTCCTCAACGGAGTTCTGACCAAGTATACAAACGATATAAAGAACTATTGGCCATTAACCAATACTCAGAGCCTGGTGGGATAATCACGTCGATGATGTAACCTCTATTGCCTGGATAATAAATACCAATGGAAAAATTCTCATCATCAACATAAAATTTTGCTGCTTCACCTGTTTGAGTCAAAGACCTAAAACTAATATGCACTTGAATCGGAAAGTTATTGGTGTTGGTGTATCGAACATTGAAAACGCGCGTGGTGAGCGTTCGGCGATGACACCATGTTTGTCCTGAACTAAAACCAGACTTGAAATTGCTTAGAGCCTTTTGAGTAATGACGAGCTCAGAGCTTGTTCCATTGGGGCTATCGGTGAAGAACTTTTTTATTCCTCGCCAAAATTGCGGTATTTTTATGTGTTTATTAACCATTGATTCGCTGTCAATGTCTTCATCTGTAGCGGCATTACTCTTTGGCTCAGCCAGTGCCAAACCACCTTTAACCCGCCAATCAACCACTGAACCATCAGCATTTATTCCGGCCAATTTTGCGACGTAGTGCTGCTCACCATTCTCATCGACATAATCGGTTAGCTCGGTTCTAGAAACTAAAATAGTAACTTTGTTTTCCCAGACTGACAGCGCTGTCCCTTGACGAACTACATCGACATATAAGCCATTTGGTTTAGTCGTGATGGTTTGCAGCACTTCCC
>NZ_JBFRSN010000563.1:0-648 GCF_041473595.1 Vibrio sp. 10N.222.46.A1 | reverse complement strand
GTCGTCTTTTGGCAACCTATCCCGTTTAGAAGACCCAGCTTTTACCATTAAAGATGCAATGATTATTTCAACTTACCCTGGCGCTACGTCTATGGAAGTTGAAGAAGAGTTAACGTATCCACTTGAAAAAGAGATACGACAACTGCCTTATATCGACAAGATCACTTCAACGTCGTCGAATGGTATGTCTCAAATTATGGTCAGCATGAAGATGGACTACGGTCCAGACGAGTTGCCCCAAATTTGGGATGAAATGCGTCGTAAAATCAACGATCTACAGCCAACACTACCCAGTGGTGTTAATTCAGTTCAGATTATTGATGATTTTGGTGACGTATTTGGTGTGATGATCATGCTGACCGGTGATGGTTACGATTATGTCGAGCTAAAACAGTACGCAGATTACCTAACGCGTGAAATCGAATTGGTTGACGGTGTTGGCAAAGTGAGTATTGCGGGTGACCAACAAGAGCAATTGTTTGTTGAGATGTCACTTGAGCGTTTAGCGGCGTTGAACCTAGATATGTCGATGGTAACGTCACTGTTAGCACAACAAAACAGTGTGGTTTCGGCTGGAGAGGTGATGCTGAATGGTCAAAGCCTAACGATCAAGCCTAACGGCACTTTGAGCACGGTTGAAGAGTTAGA
>NZ_JBFRSN010000562.1:0-10927 GCF_041473595.1 Vibrio sp. 10N.222.46.A1 | reverse complement strand
ACACAGAGACCTTCTCTAAGCTGAAAGGCGAAGAGAAAACTGTAGAACAAGAAACAATGTACCTACAAGCGCTTTACCGCTTCTAAGTGGTATTAATCACAACTCAAATGACAGAGTAATATTATGATCAAAGTTTCAGATATCGCCCAAATCGTTGGTGGAAAAATTGAAGGTGATAACACGGTAGAAATATCGAAGATTCGCCCAGTTTCCAGCGTAGAAGAGGGCGGCTTAGCCATTGTCTTTGCTAAAGCCGATTTAAAAGGGCTATCTGAAACTTTGGCTGATGTCATTGTTGGGCCAGAAGCCGTTTTACAGACTAAAGCAAAAACAAAAATCGTGATTGAGAAGCTCGAAGCTGAGAAGCTCAATCAACTAATGCGTCATTATAAAGTTCAAAAATATCAATTATTTGATCAAGGGAATACATCAGATACTCCCGATGTTTATATCGGAAAGCATTGTCAAATAGGTGAAGGTTGCCATTTCATGCCCGGTGTTAAAATCATGAACGGTGTAACAATCGGCAATAACGTTGCAATTCATGCCAATACAGTCATCAAAGAAGGCACTGTGATTGGTAACAATGTCACCATTGACTCTAACAACTCCATTGGTAATTACAGCTTCGAATACATGACCGGGCACAACACCCGTTATGAACGCGTGGAAAGTGTGGGTCGAGTGATCATTGGTGATGAAGTTGAAATTGGCTGTAATAACACCATCGACAGAGGCACTTTAGGCGACACCGTTATTGGTCGTGGAACCAAAATAGATAACCTAGTGCAAATAGGGCATGACTGCAAAATAGGTCAGCATTGTTTACTGGTATCTCAGGCTGGTTTTGCGGGCCACACTACTTTGGAAGATCATGTCATTGTACATGGTCAAGCCGGTACCGCAGGGCATCTTACTATCGGGAAAAACTCCGTTATTAAAGCCAAATCAGGTGTGAGCCACTCTTTCCCTGCCAATAGTGATCTGTTCGGTTATCCGGCGAAAGATGCACGTTCTTATTATAAAAACTTAGCCGTATTGAACAAATTAACTCATCAAAAAAACAGTAACCCCCGTCCAAACTCTAAATCGTTAGAACTTGATACAGACAAAAGATCGGTGGTACCGAAAAAGAGCTTAATAGCGAGACTATTTCGTTTATAGGTTGCCGAAGCGAGAGCTTTAAAAAATTAAAGCCCTAACTCGCGATGACTAAAACGGAATAGAACCCTACATATATAAAAAATAATAAGGAAATGACAATGAAACGTACTCTACTTGTAGCCGCACTTTTATCTTCAGCGTTAATGGGCTGTGCGAGCACAGCTGACACGCCAGCAGCTGATCAAATGAAAGCAACAGGTCCTTTCGCCGATTGTAATCTCGCCACGGTGGAAGATCGCGGGCCAATTCGTCCTTCACTTTATGTTATAGGCACTTTCCCTGATGGTCAGTGGATCCACATGGAAAACCGTCAAATGTCGCATAAAGGCAAAGGTATTTACCAAGTGGTAAGCGAAGAAAAAGCGGGCAACGTAAGTTTGCAGTTCGCAACGATGGGCTGGTCTCCACAATTTACCGCAGCTGGCATGTCGATGACGGCAGGTTATGAGAAAGCACTAAAACGCGGTGGCTTTGCAAAAAACACAACCGTTAATATTCCAGAGGATGGCAAATATTTATGGAGTGTTGAAATTAACGAAGATAAGAAGCCAGTTCGTGCATTGGTTAAAGCGTGTAAATAAGCGATGTAGCCAACCGATGTAGCACCGACATAACCCACTCTATATCACCATTTATAACCACGCTGTATAACACCGTTTATAAACTCGTGGTTGACGCAGTGATACAGATGAAAGGTGCTCTGAATATCAGAGTACCTATGTTTTAAACATAAACCCTAAATGATTAACGTTTACGTCTTTTTAGCCAGTAACTTGAGAGCTCCAGTCACTGGCTAAAAAGATTTTTACCTATCAAGATTTAACCCGTATTCGGAGTTTCAAATGGCAACAGTTAACCTGCGTAAAGTAGAAAAACAGTACGATAATGGTTTTAAAGCCGTACACGGAATTGACTTAGATATTCACGAAGGTGAGTTCATGGTATTTGTTGGGCCGTCTGGTTGCGCCAAATCTACCACATTACGAATGATTGCTGGCTTAGAAGATATCTCAGCAGGGGAAGTGCGTATTGGCGATAGAGTGGTGAATGATTTAGCGCCTAAAGAGCGTGGTATTGCCATGGTATTCCAAAACTATGCGTTGTACCCACACAAAACGGTCTTCGATAATATGGCCTTTGGTTTGAAAATGCAAAAGCGACCAAAAGAAGAGATCAAACAACGCGTAGAAGATGCCGCTGAAAAACTAGAAATTACTGATCTCCTGTATCGTAAGCCTAAAGAAATGTCGGGTGGTCAGCGTCAGCGTGTCGCGGTGGGACGAGCCATTGTTCGTAAACCGGACGTATTCTTATTTGATGAGCCTCTATCCAACCTTGATGCCAAACTACGTGTTTCGATGCGTGTGAAAATCGCACAACTACACAAGTCTCTTAAAGATGAAGGTAACCCTGCGACCATGATTTATGTCACGCACGATCAAACGGAAGCTTTAACTTTAGGCGACCGAATTTGTGTATTAAATCAAGGTAACATTATGCAAGTGGACACGCCGACCAACTTGTACAACGCACCACAGAACAAGTTTGTGGCGGGTTTTATCGGCTCCCCAGCCATGAATTTAGTGAACACAACCCTACGCAAGTTAGGTGATGACATTTACGTGGAACTTGCCCCTAACGCCCAAATTATTATTCCTAAACGTTTGCAAGAAAAGCTTGTGGGTCATATTGATAAGCCCGTGTGTCTAGGCATTCGACCTGAACACATAAATATTGCCGCTGATGATGAGATGGTGAACGTACACCCTGGTGAGCTGACCGTGGTTGAAAACTTAGGGAATGAAAAATACCTGTATTTCAAATTGGGTGATAACGAAATTGTTGCGCGAGTGAATAACCAAAGCATAAGTACATCAGATATTGGCAGCCAAGTACGCTTTAATTTTGATTCTGCTTTTTGCCATATTTTTGATGGTGAAACCGAACAGAACCTGACGTTGTAAAATCAGGCCTTATTGGCATTAACTATCGTAGATGAATGGTTTCAATAGAACGTTCTAACACCTCACTTTAATAATATGCCCTAAGTATCTCACTTTGGCTTAAGGGCATAATAAAAATATAAATGAATCCTGAGAACTCATTCTCAAGATACTGTCACGCCTCAATTAAATAGAACTTATATAAGGAAGGTTTTATTCGTACAGCTGACTTCATCGCTTCTGACATTATTTAACGCGGCCGTAATGGTTGTATGGGAGGGAGGCTATATAGCATGCTCACGAAACACGACCTGATAGTTAAATCGCGTGACAAGAATATAAAACAATAACCTACACCAACATAACGTGAATAAAGGACGACACATGAAGAATAAGCTTATTGTGCTATCAGCATTACTGGCTTCCCTACCTGCTATGGCAGATTGGAACCAGGCCTATTTCCGTGGTACAGCCAATAACTGGCAAGCCGAATCTATGGTTAAAGTGAAAGCAAACCACTGGCAAATAGTGAAAAAATTTAATACCGGTGATGGAACGAACTCTCCTAGTTTTAAGGTTGATCGCTTTGGTGATTGGTCTGAAAACTACCCTCTATCAAATTTCTCAGTTGACCCTAATAAAACCTACGAAATTAATTTCTATGACGACACGAATAAAGTGGTGGTCCATGAAAAACTTCCCTTTGATATGCGTGATGAAACCATGTATTTCGTGTTTCTTGACCGTTTCTATGATGGCGATTCAGCCAATAATACAGCGACGGGTGCCGACATGTATTCGGCAGACAAATCGGATTTCAAAAAATACTTTGGTGGTGACTTAAAAGGTTTAACTGCAAAGCTAGATTACTTGCATGATATGGGGATCACGGCCATTTGGATAACGCCTCCAGCAGATAACATTAACGTGCCTGACAGTCGAGGCGGTGCGGGTTACCACGGCTACTGGGGACGTGACTTCTTTAAAGTTGACGAGCATCTAGGTACCGTTGCCGATTTTAAAGCATTAAAGACGAAAATGGATAGCTACGGCATGAAACTCGTGCTGGACTATGCGCCTAATCACTCTAACCCTGATGATGAAGGGGAATACGGTGTACTTTATAAAAAGGGTGTTCGAGTTACCGACTACAAAAATGATAATGCAGGGTATTACCATCATAATGGAGCGATCGCTGAAAACGGTAAAGATTGGGAATGGAACGACGCATGGGCGGTTCGTAATAAAACCTTGTTTAACTTAACCGATTTTGACCAACGTAAAGATGGCCCTGCGCGTCAGTACTTGATTGATGGCGCGAAATTCTGGGTTGATTTAGGTGTGGATGCGATTCGTATTGATGCGGTGAAACATATGGATAAAGAGTTTATCCAAGATTTTACTGGCCAAATAAACGCGTACGCGAAGAAAAGCCAAGGTAAAGATTTCTATTTCTTTGGTGAGTGGATGGATTCAGGTGCTGACGCAACAGGATCAAACTTTGCCTCTATCGATTTTGCCAATACATCAGGCTCTGCATTGCTTGATTTTGGTTTGAGAAACACCATCGAAAACGCCTTGCTACAACACAATGGAACTGGCATGTATGCCATTAATAACTACATGAAGCTGAGAGACCAAAAATTCACAAGCAGTGATTGGCAAGTGGTGTTCTTAGATAACCACGATGCGTCACGTATCTCTACCGTTTTACGCTCAGACGCGAAGAACTTTGGCGCAGGCAAAGACAAGTGGGGTGGTCGTCAAAGTGTTGCATTTGCACAAGACAGAGTGGAGTTGGGTTTAGCGCTTATTATGACCTCTCGTGGCATTCCATGTATTTACTATGGAACAGAGCACTACGCGGCTAACTTCACTACCAACAGTTTTGGCCAACAAGGTAATGACCCATACAACCGTGAAATGATGCCAAGCTTTGATAAAACGACCAATGCTTACAAGATGATTAAAAAGTTGAGTAAGTTACGTAAAGAAAGCTATGCGGTGCAGCAAGGTGATTATATTGAGCGCTGGATCAGCAATGATGTATTGGTATATGAACGTAACGCAGGCGATGACGTAGTTGTGGTTGCAATGAACCTCGGTCAAGGTACATCGGTTAACGCGGTGAATTTAGGATTGGCAAACGGAACTTACGATAGTGTATTAGGCACTGACCAAGTGGTTGTTTCTAATGGCAGCGGCACATTTAACCTAGACCAAAATGAAGTGGTTATCTTACGCACTAAGCATTAACCAGTAAGACAGACTCTTAATAACGGTTTACTGGTTTTCGATTGAGTTTCAACTGCTTAAGCCTCGTACATATTGTGCGAGGTTTTTTTTGTTTTTTCTTTGCTCGAGCTAGTGGAATATTCTTCATTTTATCGAATTCCAACTAAAATCCTGCCCAAGGGTGTCTTTTCTACAAGAAAACTAGTCGAAGCCTTAACCATGATCTACAATACGGCAAAATTCTAACTCGACTATTTTCAGGAAGAGCTGCATGTACATGAGCACTGATGAGGTTCGCAATGCGTTCCTTAAGTTCTTTGAGAGCAAAGAACACCAAATCGTAGACAGTTCATCGTTAGTTCCACATAACGATCCAACCCTGCTATTTACTAATGCAGGTATGAACCAATTCAAAGATTGCTTCTTAGGCGCCGAAAAACGTGCCTACACTCGAGCAACTACGGCTCAGCGTTGTGTACGTGCGGGTGGTAAACACAATGACCTTGAAAACGTAGGTTTCACGGCTCGTCACCACACATTCTTCGAAATGCTAGGTAACTTCAGCTTTGGTGATTACTTCAAAGAAGAAGCGATTGGGTTTGCTTGGGAATTCCTGACTGAAACACTAGGTCTGCCAAAAGATCGCCTGTTAGTAACGGTTTACGAGACAGATGACGAAGCATTCGAAATCTGGAACAAGAAAGTGGGCATCCCAGCTGACAAGATTGTTCGCATCGGCGACAAAGAAGGCGGCAAGAAGTTTGAATCTGATAACTTCTGGACAATGGGTGACACTGGTCCTTGTGGTCCATGTACTGAAATCTTCTACGATCACGGTGAGCACATCTGGGGCGGCCGTCCTGGTACACCTGAAGAAGATGGTGACCGTTTCATCGAGATCTGGAACAATGTATTCATGCAGTTCAACCGTCATGCTGACGGCACTATGGAACCGCTACCTAAGCCAGCTGTAGATACTGGTATGGGTATTGAGCGTATTTCTGCAATCATGCAGGGCGTTCACTCTAACTACGAAATTGATGTATTCCAAAAGCTAATCAAAGCGACAGCAGAAGTGGTAGGTCATGACGACCTATCTAACCAATCGCTGCGCGTTATTGCTGATCATATCCGTTCTTGTTCATTCCTAATCGCTGATGGCGTTATGCCTTCAAACGAAGGTCGTGGCTACGTTCTACGTCGTATTATTCGTCGTGCAGTTCGTCACGGTAACAAGATTGGTGCACAAGGCGTGTTCTTCCACAAGCTTGTAGGTGTACTGGCTGAAGTGATGGGTTCTGCTGCAGATGAACTTAAGAAACAGCAAGAGCTTGTTGAAAAAGTACTTCGCATTGAAGAAGAGAACTTTGGTCGCACGCTAGAGCGTGGCATGGTTATCCTTAACGACGCATTGGACGCACTTGAAGGCAAAGAGCTTGACGGTGAAACAGTCTTCAAACTTTACGATACATATGGCTTCCCAGCTGACCTTACTAACGATGTAGCTCGTGAACGCGACTTTACTATCGATGAAGAAGGCTTTGAGAAGGCGATGGAAGCACAGCGTAAGCGTGCACGTGAAGCGGGTCAGTTCGGTACTGATTACAACGCAACGATCAAAGTAGACACGAACACTGAGTTCTGTGGTTACACAGGTACTGAAGGTGCGGGTGAGATTTCTGCGTTATTCGTTGACGGCGAAGAAGTATCTTCACTATCGGCTGGCGACAAAGCAATCATCATCCTTGAAGAGACACCATTCTACGCTGAGTCAGGCGGTCAATGTGGTGACGCTGGTACGCTAAAAACAGCATCTGGTCTATTCAAAGTACAAGACACTCAGAAGCTAGGTAACGCATTTGCTCACCACGGTGAGCTAGTTGAAGGTGTATTTGCTCAAGGCGATAAAGTAGAAGCAACGGTTGACGCTGAGCGTCGTGCTGCTATCTCACTAAACCACTCAGCAACTCACTTACTTCACTCTGCACTACGCGAAGTTCTAGGTGAGCACGTTGCTCAAAAAGGTTCTTTAGTTAAGCCAGACAACCTACGTTTTGACTTCTCTAACCTTGAAGCGGTAACACCAGCACAGATTAAAGAAGTAGAGCGTCTAGTTAACGCACAAGTTCGTAAGAACCATGTGATTGAAACTAACATCATGGACATCGAGTCAGCGAAAGAAAAAGGTGCGATGGCACTGTTTGGCGAGAAGTACGATGATGAAGTTCGCGTTCTGTCTATGGGCGATTTCTCTACTGAGCTTTGTGGTGGTATCCACGCAAGCAACACGGGTGATATCGGTCTATTCAAGATCACTTCAGAAGGTGGTATCGCTGCGGGTATTCGTCGTATTGAAGCGGTAACGGGTGAAGCTGCTCTAGATGCAGTAGAAGCTCAGGCTAACGCTTACGAAGAGAAGCTTGCTGAATCAGCTAAGAAAGCGAAATCTCTAGAGAAAGAAATCCAACTGCTTAAAGAAAAGATGGCTGCAGCTGAAGGTGCAAACATCATGGGTAAAGTAGAAGAGATCTCTGGTACTAAGGTACTGGTTGCTGCCATTGAAGGTGCAGACAACAAGAACCTACGTACTATGGTTGATAACGCTAAAAACCAAGTAGGTAGCGGCATCATCCTGATCGCGAACGTAGCAGACGGTAAAGTTGGCCTGATTGCTGGCGTAACTAAAGACCTTATCGGCAAAGTTAAAGCGGGTGACCTCGTTAAGATGGTTGCTGAGCAAGTTGGTGGTAAAGGCGGCGGTCGTCCAGATATGGCTCAAGCGGGTGGTACTGACGTTGAAGCATTACCTGAAGCGCTTAAATCAGTACGTATTTGGCTTGAAGAGCGTCTTTAAGCTTAAGTAATTGATAACAAGATGCCCAATCAGATGATTGGGCATCTTTATTTTGACTAGTAGAAGAGTCTCTTAATCAGGTTTGATTGAGATTAACCAAGAAGTTTAATGGTTGCGTTAGACTCCTTGGTTAATTTTTTATTGCTTCGCTCTGACGCGGAGTATGTGTTTTTTTGTCATATATAGACATTGGTCTTGGGAAGGTGAGGACGGGTGAAAATGCCTCTTATCGTGCAGAAATTTGGTGGAACGTCGGTGGGTTCAATTGAACGAATCCATCATGTAGCAGAAAAAATCATTGAAGCGAAAAATGAAGGGAACCAGATCCTGGTTGTCGTTTCTGCTATGTCAGGTGAAACAAATCGGTTAGTTAACTTAGCTTCACAAGTTGATAGCGTACCAAACGCTAGAGAGTTGGATGTGCTGTTGACGGCCGGAGAACAAGTTTCCATGGCTTTGTTAGCGATGACGTTGCACAAGTTGGGTTATGAAGCGACATCGATGACTGGCTATCAAGCCAAAATACACACCGATTCTAATCATAATAATGCGACGATTGAGCGTATTGATACCGCTCCTATTAAAGCGCTGTTAGATGATGACCAGATTGTCATTGTTGCAGGTTTTCAAGGCGTTAATGCGAAAGGTGATATCACAACCTTAGGGCGAGGTGGTTCAGACACCACAGCCGTTGCGTTGGCGGGCGCCCTTCAAGCGAAAGAGTGTCAGATATATACCGATGTTGATGGCGTATATTCCTGCGATCCTAGAGTGGTTAAGCAATCTAAGAAATTAGATACCTTAGACTTTCCCTCTATGGAAGAAATGGCTCGCAGAGGCGCTAAGGTTTTACACCTTCCATGTGTTCAACATGCGTGGCGACATAATGTACCATTGAGAGTGCTTTCGAGCTTTGAAGAAGGCGAGGGAACTCTTATCGCGGGTAATGACTGTTTGAATGATATTGCTGGGATAGCTATTCAAAGAGATATGGTTCGCATCGAGTGTTTGAATCAAGATTTACCGTCTCTCATGTCGCATTGCCATTTATTAGGGATTGAAGTCTGTAGTGTGATCGAGGAAACAGAACGGGCAGCACTCATTATCAAACCGGACATTAGTGCTAAATTAAAACTAGTTTTTGACGAGAAAATCCGTAATAGTGAACAGGTTAGTTTGTTAACTGTGGTAGGAAGCCGAACACAAGAAATTGTGGTCAGTTCACATGGATTGTTGTCTGAAGGCGAAATTGATGTACAGCATCACTTATTGCAACAGCAGTCTTTAACTTTGGTGATATCACCAACGCAAGTCGATATGGCTGCTAACATATTACACAATGCATACATCGTAGCGCGTGAAACACAGGGTTATCCTAAAAAAGAAGTGCATTTTGGTTAAATAAACTCAATCGATAGTTTACGAAAATATAACTTTTGTTGGATAATGCTCGCGTAGCTAGATAAATTTAGAGATTACTCAAGGAGCAAAGAATGCTAATTTTGACTCGCCGCGTTGGCGAAACACTGATGATTGGTGACGAAGTAACAGTTACTGTACTAGGCGTTAAAGGTAACCAAGTACGTATTGGTGTTAACGCACCTAAAGAAGTATCTGTTCGCCGTGAAGAGATCTACATGCGCATTCAAGCTGAAAAAGGTAATGGTAACGTTGCACCTGGCAACTACTAATACTTTTGCGTAGAGAAGAGGCTAGCATTGTTGCTAGCCTTTTTTGATCTTGGGGGAATGGAAATACGCATGTGAACATCGATGGGGTGGTAGCGGGTTAGTCTTAACGCGGTGAAGTGAGAGCTTTATGGCGTTATGAAATACAAATAGGATCGATCATCGCTGTTACACGGTATTTTGTCTGCGCAAACTCAAGATTTGTTAGTTTCCCCTATGGCGCAAATTTGCATCCCGTAGTATTGTGCAAACAGCAGTGACACTTACTGCGAGATAAATTAGATAATTGTTTTCTGCTGTTTATTATTGCCAATCTTTCACCTTAATTTTTAAGGGAAAAAGCGCGATTTGAAGCTTATAAGTTCAATTTGCAAGCGCTTTGATTAAATAGCAAACGGTTGAGTGTTTTTGTCCAATTTTTTTCAATAAAGTGTTTGACATATTTTCGGTAAAACGTAATATGTGCCTCCGCAAGACGGTGAGGTGGCCGAGAGGCCGAAGGCGCTCCCCTGCTAAGGGAGTATGTGGTTTGTAGCCGCATCGAGGGTTCGAATCCCTCCCTCACCGCCATTTCTTGCACGTTTGAATTTGCAAGCAAACACAGAAGTAACAATGTGCGCCCTTAGCTCAGCTGGATAGAGTACCTGGCTACGAACCAGGCGGTCGGAGGTTCGAATCCTCCAGGGCGCACCATTCTCTTTACTCTTACTTGTAAGTGTTTCGAGAATAATGAATAAGGTGAGGTGGCCGAGTGGCCGAAGGCGCTCCCCTGCTAAGGGAGTATGTGGTTTGTAGCCGCATCGAGGGTTCGAATCCCTCCCTCACCGCCATTCATTATAGGCCTATGGCCTTTTTTTTGTTTCGTAGAAACAGAATGTGATATATTTCACAACTTCTTCTCTTGAAGATACCGTGCGCCCTTAGCTCAGCTGGATAGAGTACCTGGCTACGAACCAGGCGGTCGGAGGTTCGAATCCTCCAGGGCGCACCACTATTTTGGGTTTTCATTAATCCTGATGTTGAATGTTTAGTTTTAACTGCTT
>NZ_JBFRSN010000561.1:0-6969 GCF_041473595.1 Vibrio sp. 10N.222.46.A1 | reverse complement strand
CTCCTAGTAGTGGGCTAACATGCTTCAAATTAGAATGTCGCGTGCTCAGGGACAAGGAGCTTATCCAAGCCCCTGAACAAGAAGACGATCAAAATGCCAATTCTCAGTAGCAGCAGGCTAGGCTCCAGTTTGATTTGAAGTTTCTTTTCCATGATATCCCTTGTGATGCACCAATGATGCGATGAATTAAATGTTTATCAAAGGATATCTATAGTCTTTGTGTTATATTTTTTTCAGTGCCTTATGTAGCAAGAAATGTCTGGTTTGTTTGTTTCTCAACTTTATCTGATTCAAAATCTTGCTGTTTGATCAAGCTAATGGCGAGACTTATTGGCATTGGTTTATAGAAGTAGAAGCCTTGGATGTAGTCGACGCCTAGTTTCGACAAGATCTTCAGTTGCGACTCGTACTCAACGCCTTCAACTATGACTTGCATGCCTAAGGTGCGTGATAGCTGAAGCATGGATTCTAATAGTGGGATACCAAAACTGGATTCGTCGGATATGTTTTTCACGAACACGCGATCAATCTTGAGAATACTGAACGGAAATTGCCTTACAAAGTCTAATCCTGCGTAGCCAGTACCAAAGTCATCTATGGCAATTCTTACACCAAGATCAGATAGCTTTTGCAAGTTGTCCTTAATTTTGACCATATCGGCATCAGAACACTCACCATCCTCTGTCACCTCGAAAACCACTTGCTTGAGAATCTCAGGGTGTCTTTTAAAGATGCTAATCACTTTATTCGTGAAGTTACTGTTGGATACAACGTTTCGGCTGATGTTGACGCTGATGTACTTTGATGCAAATACCTCTTGATTACTTTTCAATGTCGTTAACACTTCATGCAGCACGAAATAGGTCAGCTTCTCAATCAAGCCTAAACTTTCAGCCAATGGAATGAAGATAGCAGGGGAGACGTTACCTTCAATTGGATCGTTCCATCTTAATAATGACTCACAGCCTACGATCTTATTGGTGCTTTGATTAACGATAGGTTGCATGTGAACATGTAGGTGTTTGTTTTTCAGAGCACTGGATAGCGAATATTCTAAGCTACGTTGGCTCTGTTTTTTATGCTTGAGGGAAAGGCGAATAATGGTCGTAATTCCCGCCATAAGAAAGCCAAACCATAAGTGACTCAGCATGAAGTTAATATAATACTGATAACCAATATATGAGGTGACGGTGAATGGGTAGATGTCTGACTGTATCCGTACCGTCGCGTTGTATGAGCCGAGGTCGGTAGGGTGAATGTCTCTTTTGATCACCTCAACTTTAGAGTTAATGCCATGGCTACTCAAATTAGCTTCTACAAGCTCAAAGATGAAGTGCGGAGGAATCATCAGGCTCACTCCCGAGCCTTCCTTAGTCGAGAATATCAGCATGATGGATTGCACCTTAGTAATCGCTGAGTTTGAATACGATAAGGTGGTTAAATTTGGGGCTTCATTGAGCCGCTGCCTGATGGTGTTGTATAGGCGAAATGAAACTTCACCATCAGTGGTTGAACAGTAAAATCGGTTCTCTTTGTCGAACACCGCGGCTTCTTTCACCCAATCAGCTTCAAAAACGTTTTGTCGAAGTTGTCTAACAATCGTGTCGCAAGGCTGATCTGGGGTAATTTCAGATAAAAAACGGTCGAACCTTGATTGAATCCCTTCTAACCTCGTTTCTACTAACCTTGATGTGTCTTCGGTTAACGTTTGGTAATGAGAAGGTGTCAAAGGAATGAGCAATGCCATGAAAAAAAAGAAAGAAATGGCAAAGAAGAACGAAGTTTTGGCAAAATGCTGGTACTTGATATCCATATTAAGAGAAGCGTGACCGATTGGTGTGTGCATGCAACTTAATTTATAAATTTAACGATAATAACGCAAGCTTATGCATAAATAGTGTGAACAAAAGTCTGAGTTATTGATATAAATAGCGTAACGCATGGTCGCACTATAGAAATCAGGATGTTAGATATGCTTCCAAGGTTAAGAGTGTCGTTTTTTTGTTCAGTACTTTTGCGTTTTTTGATGAAGCGGATTGTTACCGGTTTTTATCATCAAATTGAAAACTGTAATTTTTGAAATAATGCGAGTGAGTGGATTTGAGCGTAATGATTAAAAATATGATTTGGATGTTGGTGCGTGTGTTTATCGCGTTTCTGATGATTGCTCCTACCTACGCGATCTTTATCTTGTCTAATTCCGCAACACCACGTCTTTTTGAGACCAAACCAGAAGTGTTAGCTTGGCTTTCGTGCTTTCTTCTTGTGATTGGTTATGTATTGATTAGGTTTTCTAGAACGAGGTATGTGGGAAAATTATTATCGCTTGGTGTATTGGGGGCGGTAGTGTTAATCATGTATGTCGATGAGCGTTATCGGATTTTTGAAGTCAGTGTTCACGCATGGAGCTTATTTTTAGCCGCTCTGTATTTGATTATGCTCTTGTATTTCATTTTCCCGGTTAAGCAACTTAAGCCGCTACTGAGTTTAGTGCCTGTCGCAGGCGTGTCATGGTTTTTAGTTTGGGCCTTAGTGGGCCCAATAAGCTTAACATATGAGTTGATTAGCAGTAAAACAACAATTTCAATTGTGAACTATCAAAAGGTAGTCGACTTGCTACCTGAGTTGTACCTAGATGGTTTCCAGTCAGGTTTGTTTTCCATGCTTCTTGTTCTGTGGTTGTATGCTCTTGTGGTTTTTGGACATAATCCTAAACGCAGTTATCAACAATTGGCGTCTTATGTCGTTAAGATTCGTAATGCTTGGCATTAATAGGGCGCATATATGTGCTTTTGAATTAGGGGATAAATAATGAAAAAGGCTTTAACGGTCGTGTTATTAACGTGTTTACCTTTGCTTGCATCAGCATCCGATGATGTTGTCGATTGCGAGAATGCAATGAATACCATAGAGATCAATCACTGTGCGTCGATTGAGTTGGATACTGCACAAGTGGAGCTTGATCAATACCTTGAAGCGAGCTTTGAACACAATGCTTATGATGCGGAGTTGGTTAGCTCAATCAAGATGGCTCAAGACAGTTGGCAAGCTTACATGACGGCACATTGTGACTCGGTGTATACCCAATGGCGTGATGGTTCAATTCGAGGTCTTATGGCGCTTTCTTGCAAAACTAAGCTGACTAAACAAAGAACGCATGAGGTGTGGGAAAACTTCTTAACCTACATGGACAGCACACCACCAGTTTTGCCAGAGCCCAAGCTGATGAAGTATATGAACTGAGTGCTTATGAGAGTGTGCGCTTGCTTCAACCATTGGCGCTCGAGTCAGCAAGCGATGGGGGATTATCTTACCCTGTCGTTCTTAGTCTCAAGTTTGAAGTGTTACCGAGTAAGGATTCGATTTTGAATAGTGTCAGCGTCACTCTTGTCCAGCTTGAAGTTGAATACAAAAATAAACAAATGAACATCTCGCGAGTCTCTGAGCTTTTGGAAGCTGAGACGGCAGTGGGTGATATCACGTTGCTGCCTGAACTGTTCTCTACTGGATATATCTTTAACGATGCCGCAGAAATTCATGAACTGTGTGAAGACTTCAATAACAGCCCGACCATTGATTCATTAACTGCGCTTGCCACGAAACATCAGACGTTAATCGTTGCGGGTGTCGCTGAGGAAGATAATGGTCAGTATTACAATAGCGTTGTGGTGGTTGATGGTTCAGGTTTGCGTCATAAATACAGAAAAGTCAGTCAAACGAAATTCGACAAAGAGTACTTTTCTAGAGGAAATGAACTTCTTACTTTTGAATACAAAGGCTTGAAGTTCGGTGTCGCGATTTGCTTTGATATATGGTTCCCGGAGATCATGAGACCGTATCAGTCGGTAGACGTTATTCTCCATCCTGCGAATTTTGGTGGTCATCATAGCTTTGCCATTGCACAAGCAAGAGCGTTAGAAGAAGTGTGTCATATCGTGACCTGTAATCGCGTCGGGCAAGATGTGGTTGATGCCTTTACCGCGACATATTGTGGCGGCAGTAGAACCTATTCACCGAAGGGAGACTTAATGCTTCAACTCAGTGAGCATCAGTCTGTTGAAACGATTAATATTCAAGACTTGTCTATTGCGCCTCAATACAATGGTGTTGATGTGTTAGATGAAATACAACAGATAGCGTCTGCGTTGAATCGTTAACAAGACAAGTAAACGCAATAGAATCGAAAAGGGCAAGGTTAGATAACCTTGCCCTTTGTGATTTAGTCTGTGGAGGGCTGAGCCCTAAATCGCTTTTACGCTGCTTCGCTCTACAAGAGTCGGTTCTAGTTCAACGACTTGCGGGTAGGCGTCTGGCGTTTGTAGTCGGCTTAACAGGGTATCGACCGCCGCTTTACCTAAACGGTGCTTTGGCTGGTGGATTGTGCTTAAAGCGGGTGTCATGTACTTAGATAAGTGGATGTCATCGTAGCCAATGATAGACAGGTCATTTGGAATCAATGTGCCATCTTGAGCTGCCGCATGAATCACACCCATCGCCATCATGTCATTACTGACGAACAAGGCCGAAGGCATTTGACCACGAGCTTTCAATGTTTGGTAAGAATCAAAGCCACCATCACATTCGAAGTTTGATTCAACAATCCACTTAGGGTTGATCTCTAAATTCGCTTCTTCCATTGCTTGTTTATAGCCTTGATAACGAGAAGAGGCTTGGTTGCGATGCAGTGGGCCAGTAATACAGCCAATATCCGAGTGACCATTATCGATCAGGTGTTTGGTTGCCATGTAGCCACCTTGATGCGAGTTGTCTTGGATTTTATCACTTGCGAACAGCATTGGACCCCAGTCCATTACCACGACAGGTAACTCTGGGTAGCGCTCGAACACATCGATATGTTGACCTTCAAGCGTTGAACACATCAGCATCAAGCCATCAACACGCTTTTGCAGCAAGGTGTCGATCGAGGATTTCATGCGTTCGCTATCGCCTTCTGTATTACACAAGATAAGGTTGTAGCCTTTCTCATAACAACGACGTTCAACACCTTTCACTACTTCACCAAAGAATGGGTTGGTAGAGGTGGTAACCAGCATGCCCAAGGTTTTGGTTTGCTTCATTTTTAAGCTGCGAGCTAATGCAGACGGCGCGTAGTTGAGTTCTTTGGCCGCACTGTTAACACGCTCAGCAATCTCTTCACTGACAAAACGTGATTTGTTCATCACATGGCTCACGGTAGACGTTGAAACCTTTGCAACCCGAGCGATGTCTTTCATTGTTGCCATATAAAATCCTTGTGGGAATCACTTTTCCACGTTGGGCGATATTCTGCCTGAAAACAGGGGCTTATGCTTGATATTTGTTGTTACCGAATTTGAAGGCTTACATCCGTTAACTACGGTTTAGCTCAAGAGTTAACCCTTCAAATAGGTATCAAGCTAAGCAGACAGTTGCTCTGCCAAAAACGCATCGGTTTCAGCACGGCTTGGAATCGACGTTTGAGCGCCAAAGCGAGTCACTGAAATGGCAGCGGCAGCGTGAGCAAACTTGATCGCACGTTCTAATGGCATGTCTTCAAGTAAGCCTGTGACTAATGCGCCATTGAAAGTATCACCAGCAGCGGTTGTGTCCGTTGCTTCAACGCGGAAGCCTGCGATTAATTCACCTTCGCTAGCTTCATTACCTTGACCACGATGACTAACCCAAACGCCTTTTGCGCCTAGCGTGATCATTACCGTTTCGATGCCTTTCGCGTGCAGAGCCAAAGCTGCCTGATGAGCAGATGCATTGTCCGTCACGGTAATGCCCGTCAGCACTTCTGCTTCTGTTTCGTTGGGTGTAATCACATCAACACAAGCAAGCAATGAATCTGATAATGGACGAGCAGGAGCCGGATTAAGAATCACTTGAGTGCCGCTCTCTTTTGCTACTTTTGCTGCGTATTCAATACCTTCAATCGGAGTTTCAAGCTGAGTCAGCAGGTATTTAGCACTGCGAATCTTCTCTAGGTGCGGTTCAATTTGGTCGTAAGTCAGCTTGTTGTTGGCTTCAGCAGAAAGACAAATGCTGTTTTCACCCGTTGCGGATACTTGAATCATTGCAATGCCTGTCGGCGTGTTGTCTGCCACGATCACGCCGTCGATGTTGATGCCATCTTTAGCGAAGTCTTGACGAATATTGATGCCAAATGGGTCGTCACCGACACAGGCAATAAAGCCAATGTCTGCGTTTAATCTTGCTGCAGCGACCGCTTGGTTTGCGCCTTTGCCGCCAGGGATGACCTGATAGTTACCGCCAATCAAGGTTTCACCCGGACGAGGGAACGAAGGAACTTGCAGTACGTGGTCAGCGTTAACGCTACCTAAAACAATCAGTTGAGTCATGATACGAGCCTTATGATATATCGTATTTGAAAATGCATGGGTCTTTCTCATTACGTAAATTCTTGTTGCGTTAACTGCTCGCCTTGTTAGACGGCTTATGAGAAACAGCGATGCACTGTCTGGGTTGGTTTAATAAGGCAGGGATAGGGGAATCCCTGCCTATGTGTCGCTCTATTTTTTTCTTTATTTAATCGATATTGGATTCAATTACTTAGCGATGATTTTTAGAGGTACAGGTACGTACTCGTCTACTGTCTCGCCTTTCAGTACTTTGTCTGCCATTTCAACACCTAAAGAACCGATTAGATCAGGCTGTTGTGCAACCGTTGCGCCAAGTAGGCCACGGTTAACAGCAGCGATGCCGTCTTCAGTGCCATCAAAGCCAACGATCATTACGTCTTTACCTGAAGCTTGAACTGCGCGAAGTGCACCTAGTGCCATTTCATCGTTTTGAGCGAATACTGCTTGTACGTCTGGGTTAGCTGCAAGCAAGTTTTCCATTACGTTCAGGCCTTTAGTACGGTCGAAATCAGCAGGTTGGCTTGCTAAAAGCTCTAGATCGCTGCCGTTTACTGCGTTCATGAAGCCTTCACCACGTTCACGAGCAGCAGAAGTACCAGCAATACCT
>NZ_JBFRSN010000560.1:0-2693 GCF_041473595.1 Vibrio sp. 10N.222.46.A1 | reverse complement strand
CTAAACCCACCGTGAAGTGTCAGCTTGTGAACCTTCTCGCCATAACGACGTTGGAGATCTTGGCCGATAGTATTAACTAACTCGTGTAATTGCATATTTTCAAAGCACTCAAGTAAATAAGAATGAATATCAGTCTTTTTTGAAAAAAAATTACATCCCTGCAAAATTCGACCAATTAGTTTACGCAAGGATTTTTGCGAGCAACCTATCAAATATCAATAAACATGCAAAAAATAAGCTCTATTTGCCTAATGTTGCACATTTGTTAGGCATTAAATTCAAAACAAAACGAAAAAAATGGTCTACATCGGTTAACTTTCATTGCAATTCGCCTAGACAAAATTGTAGGATACTTACACATATTGGCTATTTCTGAGTGTTTACTTACATCGAAAACTTGCCAATAAGTCGGTGATGTCCATACCCCACCTATATAAACCACTAGTTTGTGGTCAAAAACAAACGGATATCACTAAGGATTGTTTTTCTCGCAATACTTTTCCTGCGAGATACGGAAAGGATTCAAACCGCCAGCATAGGCAGGTTTAGACCCATAAATATAAAAGGACAAGGCTAACTTTATACAAAGAAGTTGCGCCTAGATTTAACTGGAAGGATGTATCTATGGTAGATCAAGAGCAGAACTCACAGGGTCTGTATACTCCTGAATTGGAGCATGACGCTTGTGGTATCGGTTTTGTTGCTCATCTTAAGAATCGCAAATCTCATGATGTAGTAACTCAAGCACTCGATATGCTTGCACGTATGGAACACCGTGGCGGCCAAGGCTGTGATCCGTGTTCTGGTGATGGTGCAGGTATCCTGCTACAGAAGCCACACGAATTCTTACTAGAAGAAGCCGTAAAGCTTGGAATTAAACTGCCATCTTTTGAAAAATATGGTGTTGGTGTTGTACTTTTCCCTAAGGATGAATACAAACGTGCACAGTGTCGTGACATTCTAGAACGCAATGCACAGCGCCTTGAGTTAGAAGTTATCGGTTACCGTGAACTTCCAACTGACAATTCAATGATTGGTGCTGACCCACTAAGCACTGAACCTCAATTTGAACACGTATTTATTTCTGGCGGCCCTGGTATCACACCAGAAGAGCTTGAGCGTAAACTGTATGTTCTACGTAACTACACTGTTCGTGTATGCCTAGAAAGCGTGTCAAACATCGGTGACGACTTCTACATCAACTCTATGTCTTACAAGACATTGGTGTACAAAGGTCAGCTAACAACAGAACAAGTTCCTCAGTACTTCCTAGACCTGCAAAACCCAACCATGGTGACAGCTCTAGCACTGGTACACTCTCGCTTCTCTACCAATACATTCCCTCGTTGGCGTCTGGCTCAGCCTTTCCGTTACATCGCGCATAATGGCGAAATCAATACGGTTCGCGGCAATCTAAACTGGATGAAAGCACGTGAAGCAATCCTAGAGTCGGATCTGTTTACACAAGCTGAAATCGACATGCTGCTTCCTATCTGTCAGGAAGGCAGCTCGGATTCATCAAACTTCGATATGGCACTTGAGCTACTTGTTCTTTCAGGTCGTACTCTGCCACACGCATTAATGATGATGATCCCTGAAGCATGGCAAGAAAACAAAAACATGGATCCAACTCGTCGTGCGTTCTACCAGTACCACGCGAACGTAATGGAACCATGGGATGGCCCGGCATCAGTATGTTTCACCGATGGTGTTCAAGTCGGTGCAACGCTTGACCGTAATGGTCTGCGCCCTTCTCGCTACACAGTGACAAAAGACGACTTCCTAGTAATGGCGTCTGAATCTGGCGTAGTTGAAATCGCACCAGAAAACGTTGAATACCGTGGTCGTCTACAGCCTGGTCGTATCTTCGTTGCTGACCTTGAGCAAGGCCGCATCATTTCTGACGAAGAAGTGAAAGACGGTATTGCTAAAGCACAACCCTACGAAAAATGGGTTGAAGAGAACCTTCTGAGCTTGAAAAAGCTACCGGATGCGAACAACGAATTTAACCAACCTTCTCCAGAAAAATTGCTTCATAAACAACAATCGTTTGGTGTGAGCTCTGAAGAAGTAAACGAAATCATACTACCTCTTGCGAAAACAGGCTACGAGCCACTTTCTGCAATGGGCGCTGACTGGCCGCTAGCGATTCTTTCTCATCAATCGCAGCACCTTTCAAACTACTTCAAGCAATTATTTGCACAAGTAACAAACCCGCCAATCGATCCGATTCGTGAGCGTATGGTTATGTCTCTGAACACTTACCTAGGTAAGGATCAGAACCTACTTGCTGAAACGCCTGAACACTGTCAAAAAGTAGAACTTGAATCTCCAGTTCTGTCTAACTCTGAGTTAGAGAAGCTACGTGCAATCGATAACGAGCACCTTCAAGCGAAGACGCTGGATATCGTATTCCAAGCAAACGGAGACAACGGTAAGTTAGAGCGCGCACTTAAGCGTATCTGCCAATACGCAGAAGACGCTGTGATTGATGGCTACTCTATCATCCTACTGACAGACCGTGCGGTTAACTCTACCCACGCCGCTATTCCAGCAATGCTGGCAGTTGGCGCGGTTCACCACCATCTTATCCGTAAAGGTCTAAGAGCTAAGTGTGACATTGTTGTTGAAACGGGCGATGCTCGTGAGACACACCACTTTGCAACGCTTATCGGCTACGGTGCGAACGCAGT
>NZ_JBFRSN010000559.1:0-7446 GCF_041473595.1 Vibrio sp. 10N.222.46.A1 | reverse complement strand
ATATAGCTATAGATGTCATATTTCATATTCTCGGGAACAAATATGTTGATGATTAAGGTAAACGGGGCAATGAATGCAACATAATACAGAATCAGTTTGTTTCTTCTGAATTCATGAAGTAAAGACGATAACAAGTTTGATTGTTCTTTTTGAGGAGTGGATTTGGCGGTGGTCGTCTCTGAATCCATATAGCCCTTCATCAAGATTTCCTATCATGATTAAAGGTTAGTTCATTTGAGCTGGTTTTCTACTTTTCAACCTTGTGTCTAAGGTAAAAATAAACGAAATAAAACCTTCTATTTTTCACAACCCGACTATACTTAATTTACGACTAAAAGTAGTCGTAAAGAATAGGCTTTTTGATTTACCTAAGTAAAAAAATGGGTTATATCCTAATGATATAGCTTAAAAAACTACCAGGCTAAACGGACTTAGTTGGTCTTAAAAGCGCTAGCTCCCCCTAGCGCTTTTTCTTTTGTTCGAAGTTAGCTCTAACCCCTTAAGTGTTTACAGGTTTGAGTTGTTTAATCTCGATTTAGAACAGTTAACGGTCGAGCTCACTGACTAAGTGCAACAAGCTATGTAGACCGACAAATTATGAGTATCAACTAGCTACGAACGGTCAGTATCAAGCCATCAATCACACTGTGGTGGTGATCAGAAACCCCAGCAAGGTTGCCGTATTTCGGCTGGTGGCGATCATTTTCTAATGGATGGTGCCAACCTTGTGTATGTTCCACAAAGTGCGCCGCAAAGCTTTCAGACACCTCTAAACATCCTGCCATGACAGTATCAACATAGGTTTGAACGATAGGGCTGTTTTCACAAGGCGCTTCGATTTCGTCTCTGATGTATACCCAGATCGATTGATCCGCTTTAAACTCGGTTTGGCTCTCTATCTGATCGTTTCTTAACTCAACTCGATGATAACCACGCTCACGACGATCAAATTCAGCCAACGCAACATCATCGACCTCAAGCAAAACACCATTCACTTGTCCCTCACCAAGATTGACGATCAACGGTGACAAAACATAGCTGTCGTCGATTTTACTCCAGTGACGCACTAGGCCGTGCACTATCGCAGGAATAGCTTGTCCTGTTTGACCTGTGAGTTGACGAGAAGAGGAGTTGATCAAGCTACCATAACCAAAAATATACATCGCGTTCCCTGTCTGTTCTTTTGTATTTGAGACTAGTCTTACTATATGTTTGGCTTCATCAAATGTCAGTAGTTTTTATTTTACACATATTCGAGTCTAAATAACTTTTTGTGGTGTGTTTAATTGACACTTTTTTGTTCTCTAAATACACCTTGTTGCTTGTTTTTATTGGTTTTATATCTTTGGCGCGTTTCATGCATTGTGTTAGGCAATATTGCGGTGATGATTACTGCACCTTGAATTTGGCTATTGGTAGCAATTCAATATAAGCCACACTTGGCTTGTTATCTGAAATGAGGAATGAGTTTGTTAAATATCACAGATAAAAGCGTAGAAGATGCGATTCCAGCTTATCTTCGTTTAGGTTTTAGACCTTTCTTCTTTCTTGGCAGTCTCTATGCCGTGATTGCTATCGTCGCTTGGGTTGTCATGTTCCAAAATGGTCAGCCTGAAGTGTTAAAAGTCCCCGCGCTTTGGTGGCATGTACATGAAATGCTGTTTGGTTTTTCTATGGCGATTGTGGTTGGTTTTGTTCTGACTGCGGTGCAAACGTGGACGGGAGTCAACGGAACTAAACATTATCGATTAGCAGCGCTCGTTGGTTTGTGGCTCGCACCTCGTATTCTATTTTGGACACCGGCGCCATTGTGGTTAATCTCATCGGTTGAAGCGTTGTTCTTGATCTTTGCCGCTTACGAGATTGGTTTCCGTGTCGTGAAATCGAAAGGCTGGAAGAACTTGTTTTTTGTGCCGCTGTTTATATTGGCTATCGTCGCCAACTTTGCTAGTTACGCGACGATTAAAGGCATGCCTCCATTCCCATCGTCTGCAGTATGGCACGCAATGTTATGGTGGTTTACCTTGCTATTATCCGTAATGGGTGGACGAGTTATCCCGTTCTTCACGGCCCGTCGTTTTGACTTTGAAAAAGCACAACCACTGGTTTGGTTGGAATGGCTAGCGAACCTGCCTTTGGTTGGATTGTTTGTGCTGAGCTTCTTCCCGTTGACCTTTGCTCAAGTGGGCAATGAGTTGATGGTGTTTGCAGGTGTGACTCAGTTGGTTCGCTTTGTTCGTTGGAAGCCTTGGACAACGTTGTCTGAGCCTTTGGTGTGGTCACTGCATGCGGCTTATTTGTGTATTCCTTTGAGTTTGTTGCTAAGAGGCTTATTAGATAATCCATTTGCAAGCCATAACATGCTGCACCTGTTTGCGATTGGTGGTTTGAGTGGGCTCATTCTTGCGATGATCACACGTGTCACCATGGGACACACTGGCCGTGCTATCTATAAAGGGCCAAGTGTGGCGCTGGCGTTCTCGGCTATCTTTATCGCGGCATTAGTTCGTAGCTTAGGTGTCACTTTCTTCCCTGCTTACTTATTTGAGATGGTCAACATCAGCGCGGGTTTATGGACGTTGGCGTTTGGTCTGTTTATCTGGAAGTTTGGCATGATGCTGTTAACACCAAGAGTGGATGGTCATCCGGGGTAAGCGTATTGATTTTCTAACACATTTTTAAAGGGAAGCAATGAGCTTCTCTTTTTGAACGCAGCTAGTTATCGCTTTAATTTATCTCTGTTTGAGAACCGTTCATTTCATTGTTGTCGATAAAATAGCATAGAAGTTGATGGTGAATCGGAGGGTTACGAACCCATTGAAATCCGGCACAAACGATTTGCAGCAATGGAGTGTGATCCGCTGCAAATATTTGCAGCAATATTCATTGATTTGTGCTCTAATACCGCGCTTACCAAGGGATGGTGTTAAAAGATGCTCACTTAGATGGAGTTATCAAAGTTGACCGATCCCTTAATGATCTCCCTTAGGAAAAAATAGAACATGTCTAAGAACAAAAAATTTGATATCCGCCTTACAGAAAAACGCAACGGTTGGTGTGCCGAGATTACTCGTCAAGTAACGTCTCGCAGCACAACAGTATCTAAGCGTGAGTCTGGTTTTGAAACTGAAGCTCTAGCACAAGAGTGGGCAGAGAAAGAGCTAGCATCTTTCATCGCAAACCAAGCTGAACGTAACGAGCGTAAATCAGAGCAGCGTAAAGAGCGTGACGAACTACGTCATACTAAAGAACTTAAAGCTGAGCAAGCACGTGAAGCACGCGCAAAAGCTCGTGAAGAAGAGCAAGAAGACGCTGAGTAATTTAGCGCTTAATTAATTTACAGGTTCCTTAATTTTAAGATAAGGGACAAGTAAAAAAAGCCCCAATATAACTTTTTTCTTTCTAGTCAAAAGTGTATTGGGGCTTTTTAGTTTGTGGAGTTTATTTTCGAAAATGTAGCCACTTCTTGCTAGTGACTACATGTCATTCATTGATTAGTTGTTAAGCGCCGTTAGCCAATCATCTTCCGCTACTTCTTCAATATAGCTCTCAACGGATTGTCCCACTTCATCGTCATCTTGTTTGAAGTAAGCAATGTGGAATACTGCGTCACCTTCGTTTACCAACGGTAGAGTTTGTTGGCCAATCACGATACCGCCTTTGGTTGTGATCACTTGGCCTTCTTGGTGACCTAACGGAGAGCTTATGTAAGCGAGAGTTTGTCCTGCTTCAACTTGTTCGCCAAGTCTCACCATGTTACGCAAAATACCGTCTGACTCAGCGCGGATCCAGCTGGTGGATTTGCTCAACACTGGCTCTGGCAACTTTTTACGGTTTGGGCGCAGCATGCCGATTTCTTTCATCACTTGATGCACGCCAAGGTAACCCGCACGAATCGCTAGGTGATCAAAACGCAACGCTTCACCACCTTCGTAAGTTAATACAGGGATACCCAATTTTTCCGCTTCGCTACGAAGTGACCCATCACGCAGTGGAGAATCAATGATCACTGGTGTTGCGAACGCTTTTGCAATGCGCAATGTTTCTGGGTTCGACAGGTTTGCACGGATCTGGGGCAAGTTAGTACGGTGAATCGCACCTGTGTGTAGATCCAAAATAAAATCACAGTGCTTCGCCACATTCTCAAAGAAAGTGTAAGCGATGCGTGATGTTAGCGATCCTTTCTCACTGCCAGGGAAGCAACGGTTTAGGTCACGACGGTCTGGTAGGTAACGAGATTTATGGATAAAGCCAAACACGTTAACGATAGGCACAACAATCAAGGTACCTTTCAGTTTCTTTGGATCAATCGCATTGGTCAGTTGTCGTGCAATCTCAACACCGTTTAGCTCATCGCCGTGGATAGCCGCATTTACCATCAGTGTTGGGCCTGCTTGGCGACCGTGAATAATTTCAATCGGAATCGAAAGTGGAGAGTGCGTGTAAAGCTGAGCCGCTTGCAGTTCAATCTCCATTCGCTGTCCTGGCTGAACAGTATAACCAAGTAATTCGAATGGTTGATTAGGTTTTAGTCTTGCCATTTAGGTTGTTCTCAACATGGTGATAATTCGTTAACACGGAATGTACCAATCGTTGATTTTTAGTACGAATCAATCGGTTTACGGTGACGACAAAAGTTTTCTATGGAGCTGTCTATAAATAAGTTTCCAGTTTTAATTTGACTCATTATAGGGTGTTTCAAATTGTGGTTTTCCTGACAGTACACTGATATTTGTCATTTGGTTGGTTGCTATTATCCACCGCCATTTTTTGGCGGCCAAATTCAAATATCGAGATGAAAATGAAAAAAACAATTTCAAAAGTTGTAGCACTAGCGGTGGTATCTGTTGCTTTATCTGGCTGTGTTGGTAGCAATGCAGTAACGGGTTACCTAATGAAGTTCAACCTTAAAGCCGTTGATAACCGTTACGCTCGTGGTGGTTTGAACATATTGCTTGCACCGGCTTACGGTCTAACAGTTGCAGCTGATTACTTGGTATTCAACTCACTAGAGTTCTGGACGGGCAGCAACCCACTAACAGGTGCACCGCATATATTTGATACTAAGATTGATACTTACCTTGATATCAACCATCAGCTTGATAAGTCACTGACTGAAGCACCAGTGGGTCCGATTACGAGTGCTGATATGATTGAGAAAGGTCAAATGCAGCAGATCGACGAAAACACGATCCAAATGGACATCACTTACCAGTCTGGTGAGCGTGCGACATTGATCGGAGTTCGTGATGGTGAGATGGTGACATACTTCATCGACGGCGAAGTAGTGGCACAAACTTCAATTGATGAGTTAGAAAGCTACGCGGCTTCACGCGCTTAATTGTTTATTTAGTCACAAGTACATAGCTACAAAGATTGGATACAAAAACAGGTACTCATTGAGTACCTGTTTTATTTTGTGTCTATAAACGGTGTTTACTGAAAGTGCTATTTAGTGAAGAGCCCTATTTATTGGAAACACCATTTATTGAACATACATAGTTTATCGAATTATGCTTTTTCTGGGATAGCTGCAAGCAGTGCAACCATTTGATTCCAGAATAGCTCAACCGTATCGATCTTCACTTTCTCATCAGGAGAGTGAGGGAACTTGATGGTTGGGCCGAAAGAAACCATATCCATGTTCGGGTAAGGTTCTTTGAATAGACCACACTCAAGACCAGCGTGGATAACCATGATGTTTGGTTTGTGACCGTAGATACCTTCGTACATGTCGCGGAAGATGTGCATGATTTCTGAATCTGCATCTGGCTTCCAACCTGGGTAAGCACCAGAGAACGCGATGTTAGCGCCTGCTAGTTCAGCAACAGAGTGAAGCATGCTTTCTACTTGGCTACGACCTGAATCGATAAGAGAACGGATCAGGCAAAGCACTGTGATTGAGTTCTCTTCTGTTGTGATAACACCTACGTTTAGAGATGTTTCAACAACACCTTCAATCTCGTCACTCATACGAATCACGCCGTTTGGACATGCGTTAAGTGCCGCGATAAAGCGAGCTTGGTCTGCTGACGCAAGTGCGCCCATTTCTACAGAAGCTTCTTCGTTGAAAGTCACGATGCTGTCTTCTACTTTACCTAGCTCTGTTGAAAGCAGCTCTGTGTAGTAGTTGTATAGCGAAGCCAGTTTCTCTTGGTTTTCAGCAGGAACAGCAACCGTTACGAAACCTTCACGAGGAATAGCGTTACGAAGGCTACCACCTTTGAATTCGACGATGCGAAGGTCTAGCTCTTTTGCGTGACCCGCTAGGAAACGAGCAAGCAGTTTGTTTGCGTTTGCACGACCTGTGTGGATGTCGCAACCAGAGTGACCGCCTTTTAGGCCTTTTAGCGTTAGCTTACGTGTTACGAAGTCAGCTGGAATCGCGTTACGTGCAATTTCAAATGTCATTGCGCCGTCGATACCGCCAGCACAACCCATGTACACTTCGCCTTCTTGCTCTGAATCTGTGTTAAGAAGGATATCGCCTTCTAACCAACCCGCTTCAAGACCGAAAGCACCAGTCATGCCTGCTTCTTCATCTACGGTAAGTAGAACTTCGATAGGGCCGTGTTGGATTTCGTTCGAAGCCAGAACCGCTAGGCAAGAAGCCATGCCCATGCCGTTATCAGCGCCAAGCGTTGTGCCTTTCGCTGTAACCCACTCACCATCAATGTATGGTTGGATTGGATCTTTAGCGAAGTCATGAACTGTGTCTTCGTTCTTTTGTGGAACCATATCGATGTGAGCTTGCAGCACGACACCTTTTTTGTTTTCCATACCCGCCGTTGCAGGCTTTTTGATGAATACGTTACCCGTTGGGTCACGACGTACATCTAGGCCTTGCTCTGTTGCCCAAGCAATAATGTATTGAGCAAGTTCTTCTTCATGTTTCGAAGGGTGCGGGATTGAACAAATTTTATCGAAAAACTGCCAAATAGGGGCAGGGGGCAATTTACTGATCTCAGAATGGAATTCAGACACGGATGACTCCTTTTTTATTTGATAACCATATATTTAGGTTTTGTAATGGCAAAAAACTAGAACAAAAATCTAAAATATGGGTCTGTTTTGATGGCAACAGCATACCACTTGAGCGTTTTGACGAGTAGCGGTTCTAAACCTCAAATAGCTCAAATTTTGAAAGCGATCTTGTCTATCTGATCATAAATAAGCGCATTGATGCTTATAAGTGGTGCGGGCAAACGTTTGTTTAATTCTATTTTGTAATTTAATTACAGAAATAAGTTTGTAAAATAACCGCAAGTGGCTAAAAGTGTGACGAATAGCAAAAAATACTTGTAATCTTTTTTCTTTGGGGTATATTAATAACCAACTTCTGAAGTGAAGGGTAAATGCTCAAAGGATGAGTCCGTTTTATCGCCTCCAAGGAACCGAGAAATCAAATTCGTTTTTTATTGATTTATTAAGGTGATAGTTATGAAA
>NZ_JBFRSN010000558.1:0-2740 GCF_041473595.1 Vibrio sp. 10N.222.46.A1 | reverse complement strand
GGTGTCACCTTGATACCAAGGGGTACGATAACGCATCATCTTCCACTCTCGAGTTGGCATGTTGGCGGTACTTTCTTCATAGATATCGATGCCCGTAGGTTCACCAAAACCAAAGCGATTCATCCAACTTGAGATGCGGTCGATACCTAAATCAAAGGCGGTTTGATAGAAGAATGAATCCACCGACTCTTCAATCGCTTGAGTTACGTCAACAGGACCGTGACCCCAGCGTTTCCAGTCTCGCCATGATTTAGAGTTGCGTTTGGAACCGGGAATTTGCCATGAACCGTGATCATCACGAATGGTGTTTTCTGATATAACATGCTCTTGTAATCCGGCAACGGCCATAAATGGTTTTATGGTGGATGCTGGAGGGTAAACGCCCAGTGTGGTGCGATTCACCAACGGGTGAGCAGGGTCATTCAATAGACGTTGGTAGTTCTTACTCGAAATGCCGTCGACAAATAGATTAGGGTCATAACTTGGGCTAGATGCCATCGCCAGTACACTGTTGTCTTTTGGATCGAGGATAACCGCACTTCCGGTTCGGTGATCAAGTTGTTCAAATACGTATTTTTGCAGTTCAAGGTCAATATTTAATACTATGTCTTTGCCTGCAACTGGCGGCACGTACTCAATAGTCCGAACAACACGGCCACGGCTGTTTACTTCAACTTCTTGATAGCCTTTGGTTCCGTGTAGGATATCTTCGTAATAGCGTTCGACACCGAGCTTACCAATAATAGTAGTCGCTTGATAATTCGCTTCGATGCCTTTTTCTTCTAGCTTCTTTAGGTCACTATCATTGATGTGTGCCACATACCCTAAGACATGGGTCAGCACCTCTCCATTTGGGTAAAAGCGCTTTAAGTTCGTATCAATCGATAAGCCGGGGAATTGGTACTGGTGCACCGAAAACTTAGCAATCTCTTCTTCACTTAGGTTCTCTAATATAGTGACAGATTTGAAACGGCGCGTGTTGTGATAACGTTTTTTGAATCGAGCGATCTGCTCAACATCACGCGGGATGTATTTGTCGAGCTTGGCGAGCATGGTATCGACATCATCTGTTTGCTCGGGAATCATCGTTAGATTAAACACAAGCTTGTTCTCGGCAAGCAACACACCATTACGATCGTAAATTAGCCCGCGAGTAGGCGCGATAGGCAATACTTTGATTCTGTTGCCATCCGCACGAGTTTGATAGCTTTCAAAATTGTCGACTTGAAGTCGGTACAGGTTGGCGACTAAGACGAGAGTGAACAGTAAGATCCCACAAAACGCCACGATTACACGGTTTTTGAATAGGTTTACTTCGATTTTATGGTCACGCATCTTAACGCGTTTATGATTCATTGAAGCCTCAAGAGTCTGTTACATTTAGTTACACCTATCGAGTCGGAACTTTATCTGAATATCGCCATAGTTTTGTAAAAGCTGTGTCATGATTTTGGGGATTTCTATGATTAAAGCGCTGACCAACAATGTAGTTACGTAAAGAGTGGCCGAATCAGATAGAAATATAGGAATTGAACGCAAAAAAACGGCCCTCATAAATGAGAGCCGTAACAATAAAGATTAACTTAACGCGAGGTATTAGTTCGAGCTCGAAGGTTTGAACTGAGATTTACGCATACGGTTTAGTGCGGCCATTACATCCAATACTCTTGGTTTCGCTAAGTCACCGTAGTTTGGCATGTTCACGTGCCACTCATCGCTTAAGATAGCGCTAAACTCTTTAGCAGGGTTGTTTGACCAACCTGGAGTTTGTGCAAACTGGAACCAAGCCCAACCAATCGCGTTTACTTCTGACGTTGATTCTAACTGCTCTAATGCAGAAAGGTCCGCGAATTCCTTACCAAAACGCAGTGACTCTTTGCCTTTCGCGTTAACTCGGAATTTGCCGTCAGTAAGAATGTTCATCAATGCTGCGCGGTTTAACGAACGAGGAACAAACGTTTCTAATGCGGTCTCACATTCGTTAGTTCGCTGAGTAGGGTGTTGAGCGATGACTTCTTGTGCTTTATCAGTTACGTCTACCGCTTGGTAGTCGTGCATTTGAATAACAGTGTCAGCCACGTCTAGGTAATCGCCAGATCCACCCATTACAACAATGGTAGAGATATCCATCTCTTCACGAAGTTGGCCAATACGGTCAACAAGTGGAGTGATTGGCTCAGCACCTTTTGATACTAGAGCTTGCATACGTTCGTCACGAATCATGAAGTTAGTCGCTGACGTATCTTCATCAATAAGTAGTGTTTGAACGCCTGCTTCAATCGATTCTTGTAGCCAAGCCGCTTGCGATGTAGAACCTGATGCATCTTGTGTGCTGAAATTAGACGTGTCTTTCTGCATTGGTAAATGGTTGATGTAGTTTGAAAGATTCAAGTTATGTACACATCGGCCATCTTCAGCACGGATCTTCATCGTATCGGTCGCAGTCACGATACCTTCACGGCCATCACCAGGAATATGGTTGTAGATAGAACGTTCAACGGCGTTCAATAGTGTAGATTTACCATGGAAACCACCACCAACGATCAGCGTGATGCCTTTAGGAATACCTAGGCCAGTCACATCACCTTGGTTTGGCGCGTTTAGCGTCACACTTAAAGACTCTGGTGCTAGGAAAGGAACTGCGCCTTTCATTGGCAGGTCGCAGTTACCTGCAATACGAGGTAATACACTGCCATTTGCAACGAATGCTGCTAGGTTGTTTTCTTCCAATTGAGCACGC
>NZ_JBFRSN010000557.1:0-3168 GCF_041473595.1 Vibrio sp. 10N.222.46.A1 | reverse complement strand
AAGGTAGCTGAACCAAATAATTGCTTGATGCAATAATGATCAAATGGAACAAAACTAATAGTGCTAGGGCTTTGCGCTGTTGCGCAGGGGTAAAGTTACTCATGCTGTACCTTTTTAGTTTGGTTTGGGGGTGAGGGAACCCAAATCGAGTCATTTCTTCGAATAATCCAAGAAAGCTCTTACCAATAATGTGAATTAAAAATGTTTCTATAATTTGCTCTATTGAGCGGCGGGCGATTATACATTAATCAATATTGGCTGCAACGGTGAGAACAAACGCAAACGTTTATCCTCACTTTTATTGATGAATGACGTTAGAAGCCAAGTTTTAAGAGCCAGGTTTAGAAGCTACGTTTCAGAAGCCATGTTAAAAGTTAGAAACCGCGCTTGAAAAGCGTCGCGAGATAATCGAACTCTTCTCGGCTTTCTTCAGCGTTTAACGACTCAAACCAGATTGATTCACTGTAATGTTCAGACTTTAAAAACATCCGACAATCTTCAAAATCAATCAACCAAGAATGCATATCGGCGTCCCATTGCTTTTCAACAACAGAAGCTGACAGCAACGCCACCAGCTTTTCACCTAGCACTTCATAAGAATCAAAATCAAAACTTGGAGACGTAATCAATAAACGCCCTTCCTCAGCCAAATACTCTCTTAAGCCAAATTCTGTTGGTGTTGTCATGTCCCTATCAACCTTATTCTTTTTCTATAAGCCAATCGTTTTTATAAGCTAGTCGTTTCTTGCAAGCTAGCCGTGTGTGGTGATGTGTTCTTGAATCAAATCTAAGAATGGGTCTGCGTACTTATCAAGTTTACGCTGACCAACGCCATTTACCGCCAGCATCTCGCCATAAGATGTGGGTAGGATTTCGGCCATATCAATCAGCGTCGCATCACTGAATACCACGTATGGTGGCAAACCATCTTCATCAGCAATCGACTTACGCAGCTTACGCAGTTTGGCAAACAGCTTCTTATCGTAGTTCTTGCTGCTTAGTTTATCGGACTTCGCATTACGCACTGCTGTATCTAAACGAGGTACAGCCAACTCCAAAGACATCTCACCACGCAATAGCGGTCGAGCTTCTTCTGTTAACTGTAATGTTGAGTTACGAGTGATGTTTTGGAACAACAAACCTTTGTGAATCAGCTGACGGAAGATACTGATCCAGTAATCATGGCTATGGTCGCGGCCAATACCGTAGGTAGAAAGCTTGTCGTGACCATTATCGCGTACACGGATGTTCTGCATACCGCGCATCACTTCGACCACATAGCCCATACCAAATGACTGATTAACGCGGTACACACAAGACAACGCCTTCTGCGCCTCTTGGGTCGCATCAAAGTGTTTTGGTGGATCTAAGCAGATATCGCAGTTACCACATTGCTTCTCGCGATATTCGCCAAAGTAGTTGAGCAGCACCTGACGACGACACGTTTGCGCTTCGGCAAAGGCACTCATCGCGTTCAGCTTGTGCATCTCAACTTGTTTTTGCGGGCCTTCTTCTTTCTCATCAAGCATACGACGCAGCCAACCCATATCAGCCGGGTCAAACAACATCATCGCTTCAGCAGGTAAGCCATCACGACCTGCACGGCCTGTCTCTTGATAGTAAGATTCGATGTTGCGTGGGATATCAAAGTGCACCACAAAGCGTACGTTGGGTTTGTTGATGCCCATACCAAACGCCACAGTCGCGACCACGATCTGAATATCATCACGTTGGAAAGCTTCTTGAACGTAAGCACGTTCGTCGGTATCCATGCCGGCATGGTAACCCGCAGCGCGAATACCGTTATTGCACAGCTTCTCGGTCACCATCTCCACTTTCTTACGGCTACCACAGTAGATGATGCCGCAATTGCCTTTCTGTGTTTCTAGGTAGCGAACCACTTGTGACACGGGCTTGTGCTTCTCAACTAGGTTGTAGCGAATATTAGGGCGATCGAAGCTGCCTAAGTAAGTGTGCGGCTCCACCAGCTGCAAACGCGAGATAATATCTTTGCGCGTCGCATCGTCAGCGGTTGCTGTCAGCGCCATATAAGGCACATGCGGGAAATACTGTTTAAGCTGGCCTAGCAAAGCATACTCAGGGCGGAAATCGTGTCCCCACTGAGAGATACAGTGTGCCTCATCCACCGCAATCATCGAAAGCGGCAAACCTTGTAAGCGCTCGATGAAGTCACGCATCAACACACGCTCTGGTGAAGCATAAACCATCTTCAATTGGCCTGAGTTCATGCGGTTGAACACGCTCAACAGTTGATCGCGTGGCATCGATGAGTTTATGCACTCAGCCGCCACACCATTAGCTTTCAACTGGTCAACTTGGTCTTTCATCAATGAAATGAGCGGTGAGATAACCAAAGTCAGCCCATCACGCACTAAAGCCGGGATCTGGTAACACAGAGACTTACCACCACCGGTTGGCATAATCACCAAGCTGTCTTTGCCTTCAACGGCTAGGTCTATGACCTCTTGCTGACCATCACGAAAGCTTTGATAACCAAAGACATCTTGTAAGATATCTTGCGCATCATTCGCGGGAGTTGGTGTTTGCTCAGCAATCAGAGTGGCGGTCATTGTGGTTCCTAATCAAGGTATAAAGTCAGCGTGCAGCATTGGCAAGCAAGGCGCACATTGTAGAGGGGAACGCTGGCGAATTAAACCGCAAATTGTTAGGTGAAAAGGGTTAACGCTCCTATACTGACCAACTCTCTTTATAAATCTTATTAATAAGCACTCAGTGCTAGAGAAAGATGCATGACACAGGAAGAACAACAACGTACGCGCCAGGGAGTTTTGCTTGCCGTCGGCGCCTACACCATGTGGGGGATCGCCCCTATATATTTCAAATCTTTAAGTGACGTATCCCCGTTAGAGATCCTTAGCCACCGTGTAGTATGGTCCTTTTTCCTACTCGCTTTCTTACTGCACATTGGCCGCAGCTGGCGTAAAGTCCGCGACACCCTGACCTCGAAACCAAAAATGCTCTATTTGGTGGCGACGTCTATTTTGGTGGGCGCTAACTGGCTTATTTTTATTTGGGCGGTGAATTCCAATCACATGCTTGATGCCAGCTTGGGGTATTACATCAACCCACTGATTAACGTGTTGCTCGGGATGCTCTTCCTCGGCGAACGCTTACGTAAGCTGCAAT
>NZ_JBFRSN010000556.1:0-6116 GCF_041473595.1 Vibrio sp. 10N.222.46.A1 | reverse complement strand
GTCAAGAAACGCTCGCAATGCTGAGAATGCGGTATAACTTGTACAATGGTGGTACAGACAGCGCCAATTCAGAAGCTTCTGCTTACCAACTCAATAAGGCGAAAGATCTTAGAGATCGTGCTTATCGCCAAGTCGAAGAAGGACTTCGCCTCTCATGGAGCGCCTTAGATCTCACACTGCAACAGAAAAACTTTTTGTCCGACCATGTTGATTCAGCTTCAGAAACCGTTATCGCCTATGAAAAACAATACCGAATAGGTAAACGTACTCTGCTTGACCTGCTCAATACTGAGAACGAACTGTTTGAAGCACGCAAAGATTATCTGGATGCCCATTATTCGGAGCAGTACGCTAAATACCGAGTGATGAACGCTACAGGTTCTTTATTGAATGCTCTGCTGGTTGATATACCGGAAGAGTGGACAACGGCCGTGGAGTATTAATGATGAAAATAACTTACTTATTACTTCCCGTATTAACGATGACTTTATTTGCCTGCTCCAATCAGCAGCGAGAAGCCTACATCGAGACGCCCGAAGCTGAACAAATTGCCGATCTACAAGACGATGATAAAGATGGTGTAGTAAACGCGCGAGATACCTGCCCTGGTACACCAGAAACATCACAAGTCGACAATGATGGCTGTGGTGAAACAATTCGAGCAGAAGAAGTACGACAGCTGAAAATACTCTTTGCTCATGACTCATTTGAAGTAAACCCAATATTTTCTAGCCAAATTAGCACCATGGCAGAGTTTCTTGAAAACTACAAAAGCGCTTCAATTGAAATCCAAGGTTACGCCAGTAAAGTGGGCTCCAACGAATACAACTTAGACTTGTCAAAGAAACGAGCAAACAATGTACAAGATGAGTTACTTTCGAATGGTATAGAACCAGAGCGCGTGAGAATTGTTGGCTATGGTGAAGAACGCTTAGAAAACGATGGTGACGATCCTACTTCACACGCACTGAATCGTAAGGTAACCGCGACCGTAGTTGGGTTAAGTGAGCAGATCGTTGAAGAGTGGACCATTTTTACCACACTAGAAAAGTAACGTGACATCATCACTGAAAGCGCAAGATGTAAGGTAAATTCGCTTACAAATACAGCTTAGCTTCAAGATCAATAAAGCCGTGATAGGGTTACCCATCACGGCTTTTTGTTCTTTGTCGTCACATGAATCGTAAAGGTGATTCTGTGACTCTTCTTGCTACTCAGAAATTGACTTGTTACTCAGTGAGTAGGCTCCCTCTTAAGCGAACCTACTACCGATTATGCTTTTACCTACCAATTATAGCTTTACTTCTTGATGCTTAGTTTTCGGTAGAGAAATACTTAGCAGGAAGTAACCTAAGATAGCTGCGGTCGTTGAGCCCATCAGGATACCTAATCGAGCAAGCGTATCAAAATCTGCGTTCGTTGGACCAAATGCTAGCGATGAAATAAAGATAGACATCGTAAAGCCAATACCACACAACACAGATACCGCGAAGATGTTCATGAAGTTCACACCTTCAGGAAGCTTAGCGATGCCCGTTTTCACAGCACCCCAGCTGAATAGGAAGATACCCAGAGGCTTACCAACCAATAGACCCATAGCAATACCAAGCGGTAGCATGCCTGTAAGGTTTGAAATTGAGATGCCTTCTAGTGAGATACCTGCGTTTGCAAATGCGAAGATTGGCAAAATTGCAAAAGCGACGTATGGGTGCAGAGCATGTTCTAGATGTTTCAGCGGAGAACGCTCTCCTTTATTGCCTTTCAGTGGGATAGCAAAACCAATGACTACACCAGCCAATGTTGCGTGAACACCTGACTTCAATACTGCGAACCACAGAATTGCACCAACAATAAGGTAAACACTCAACTTAGTTACATGCTTGTTGTTTAGCATGAACAGCACACCAGTTGCAATGAAGCCAACCGTTAGTGCAAGCGTCGATAGATCGCCTGAGTAGAACAGTGCAATGATAACAACAACCCCTAGATCATCGATAATTGCCAACGCTAGTAGGAATACCTTCAAGCTTACCGGTACACGGTTACCAAGAAGAGCCATGATGCCCAATGCGAAAGCGATATCAGTTGCCGCTGGGATAGCCCAACCTTGAAGCGCTTCAGGGTTACTTGAATTGAATAGCACGTAAATAAGTGCAGGAGCTAGCATACCACCCACCGCTGCGATAGCTGGGAAGATTGCTGTCTCTTTAGACTTTAATGCGCCTTCTAACAGTTCGCGCTTAACTTCTAAGCCAATTAGAAGGAAGAAGACAGCCATTAAGCCATCGTTAATCCAGTGTGATACAGACATACCAAGAACATAGCTGTGCAGTACCCCTTGGTACATTTCGTTCAATGGTGAGTTTGCTACAAACATTGCGATCGCCGCAGCGATGACTAGTATGATGCCGCCAGCAGATTCCAATTTAAAGAAGTCACGGATGACGTCGGTCATGATTTCGCCCTTATATTTATTATTTAAATAAACGAATAACAAAGAATAACCACGAGTTTATATCCAAGCTCTATCGATAGATAATCACTTCTTCGGATGTTTAACTTCGGTTTTTCCTACAAATACTAAACAATACGTCGTATATTCCATAATGTTGTTATGCACCATGAATTAAGTATAGATGAGTTCACCAAGGCTGTATGCACAAATAATTCGAGGGTTGTCGGAATATCAAACATAAAAAAAGGCTATCAAATTATAGCCTTAAGTGTTTTTTAGTAGCCAGTTAACTGCATAAAGCCTGTTGCTTCATGGCTTCCGCTCGCCATAATTGGCCCTTCCCAATAGGGTATGACAAAAGGCAGCCACATATCCCTACGTTTGATACGCGTAGTGAGATTGATATCGTGTTGTGGCACGTTAATAATCCATTGGAGCGGCATTCTTCTACCATTCATTAGCGTCGTATTCTGTAATGGCTTGATAGAAATGTCGGAGTCCGTTAGCTGATACACTTTGCCAGAACGAGTTGCCAATGTTCCAAAAACATAAGGCAATTGTTGATTGTGGCGATAGCGGTTAATGCTCAGTGCAGTACCGTCATCGAGATTAAACACGAACCAATCCCAGCCTTGCTGACCGACTCCGAGTAAACCACTGCCCCACTCTTTATGCACCCACGCAGTACCTTCGACTTCTTTCGTTACACCGTCGAGATTCAAAACCCCACTCAAAGATAAAAACGGAGCGCTGAAGTTATAAGACGCGACAGGCAATAAGTCGTGCTTTTTCTGATAGCCGTTATCGCCGTTGAGCACGTATGGCCCTTTCGCAATAGTGTCGAGTTCAAGGCCAAACGTATCGGTTTGTACTTGAAGGCGACCTGGAAACGGTGTGTTACCCAGAGCACGCCAGTTCCAGTTATCAATCCAAATTCTAAATGGATGACTGGTCATACCCGCCTGTCCAATGCCGCCACGCGCCAAACGTTGCTCTTTCCAAACCTTAGATTCAGACGAAATTACCACATTTGAAATATAAACCTGCGGGCTTTGCCACCCCCAGGTTTCTCTCTCGTCAGTTGCTATACGAAAGAAGCTCCACTGTACCGAGTACTTTTTCCCATCATCCCCTTTTAGAGACGCAAAATAATGCCACCACTCATGCTGGAATTCTGGGTGGAACTGGAAATCACGAGGCAACGAAACGCCTCGGTCTGGCAATACAGGTTCAAACACATTGAAGTGCTCACTTACAAGTACTGAATTAACCTCATTCTCGCCCTTATCGCCAACATCGACAAAATAGGAATAGTAAGCCCAGACACCTAAAATAGTGCCAAAGAAACCAATCAGTAATAGAGCAGAAACAAATCGGTGTCTGAGTTTTTTTGAGCCATTTCGTTGAAGCATATTAAAGCGCATCCCTCAGTGATTTCATCGGTGTGTTCCGAATCATTCTCATCACTGGCAATGCACCAGCTAACATTAATGCTGCCATGGCCCACGCAAATGTCTGCAAATAGTCCCAAGGAATCACTTGTAATTCGAGTGACCACCCAAAAGACTGCTTAATGACAATATCGACGATCAAGCTGGCTAACGCCAATCCGAGCGGGATAGCAATCAAGGAAGAAATAAGTCCGAACACAAACAACTGCAAGCTGCCTGTAAAAATCAGCTCTTTTGCCGAGACCCCTAAGCAACGTTGCAATGAAATATGCCTTTGTCGAGACACTTCACCCGCAACCGTCGCGAAAAAGATGCCGAAGACCGCGATGACCAAAGTGATGTTACCCAATGTATCAGCTATCGCGAATGTTCTATCAAACACTCTCATCGCCTGACTGTGAATATTGTTATTATCAAAAATACGCTCAGATCCAAGCCTGAATACGCTTTCCAATCGACTTCGAAGTCCTACGGAATTGACATCATCTTTGAGTATGACGCCTAGACCGACATTTCCGCGTCCAGCAAACCCAGATAGCCAGTTTCGATGTGACATCATGACTTGATGGTAAGGGTTGCCATAATCGTAATAAACACCAACAACCTGCCAACCAGAGCCAAGACTGTCATAAAGGTCTATATAGTCGCCTGGGCGAATCCCTAACTTGAGAGACATCGATTCACTGATCAACACACCTTTCGAATGATGCAGGTGGTACCAGTAATTCGGAATACCTAACTTGATCGTCAGCGCTTCTAATTCTCCTTCAGAAGGACCAGTACTGACCACCTGGGTACTTCCGACAGGGGAAGCGACATCTTTCTCCCAACGCCACCAAACTGAATCGACTTCAGGCTGTTCTGACAGCCAATTACTCATACGTGCAGCGGCGTTGTTGGTTGGGTAGATGTAAAGGTCTGCAGCCAAGCGCTGTGTTAGCCATTTATCGGTGGTATCCCTAAAGCTACCCACCATGGTTTCTACACCAATATTCGCTGTTAACGCTAGCATGAACGCCATTGTCGCCACACCACGATAACTCATGCTTGAAGCGGCATCCGCAAAGAACCAGCGAGCACGAACCCAACGCAGTGAATAAGACAAACTGTTGAACAGCTTCCACATCAAGAAAGGCGTAAACAAAGCCACACTGACGAGCATCAGGGCAATAATCGCAAAACCAGATTCTTGCGTTTGTGGGGCTTGATACACAGCGACAGCTGCAACCAAGAAACCACAACCAATCAATGCTTGCCAAGTAAACTCAGTGCCAGCAAAGCGCATCAAAGATAAACGAGATGACAAACGAATCGGTTGCGACCTCAGCAAACGAACCAATGGCCATGCACACGCTAGGAATGCACCAAGCAACGCCATTAATAAGCTATAACCACTCCAACGCCAACTCCAGCTAAGGGTTAAGCCCACATTCGCATCGTAAAGATCACCTAAACTCGAAGAAACGGCAGGTAACAGTTGGTTTGCCAACATGACACCGAATACATTACCGCAGATCCAGCTCAGTAGAACCAATAACAATAACTCTAAGCAAAGCGCTTTAGTCAGTTGCCAACCAGACACACCCGTTTGTCTCAAGATTCCGACGAGTGGTTGGCGCTGAATGAAAGACAGCGACATCGCTTGATAGAAAATAAACAAGCCAACGACAAACGACAGCATGCCCATCGCTTTTAGATTTAAGTGGAAAGCGCTAGTCAATGACTCAAGCTCAGCTTTAGAGCTGCGAGAGATTGTCAAACCATTGGGCAAAATGTTTTTAAGACGTTCAAACTTCTCGGGAGACATGTCTGAACACGCAATCACGGAAAGCCCTGCACTGCGTTTAAGCATTCGGAGCAAAGATATATCCGCAATCAACCTTGTACCATTAATCAGGTTATTTTGGTCCACTACCACTGGACCTAGCTCTGAACCATCCATCAGTGGAATGTAGTCCCCATCCTTCCATTCCATATGTTCAGCAAGATCATCACTCACTAGGATCGGATATGGTGGTTTCATGAGATCTAACGTGGTGAGTTCTTTTAGGGCAGCACCAGGCTGAAGCTGAAGCATAGAAACAGGGTCTATGCCAATAAGCATAAAGTTTGCACCATTTTCATCAGTGATACTATGGTGGTCAAAAGGAGAACACTGCTGAAAGCCTTCACGACGAAGCTGAATGTAAAAACCTTGCGGGATTTTATTC
>NZ_JBFRSN010000555.1:0-400 GCF_041473595.1 Vibrio sp. 10N.222.46.A1 | reverse complement strand
CCTTGCGGGATTTTATTCGCGTTATGTTTTGGTCGAATACGGTAAGGAAGAGGATTCGAAAAGAGTTTTTCGCCATGCGTATAACTTTGCTTGGCGTGTTGGTTGATAGCGGTAACACCAACCAAAAGTGATACGCCTAGGGTTAAACCAAGCCATACCAAGATAATCTGAAGTGGGTAACGTCGATAGTGACCAAGTAGCGCTTTAACTACGGGCCATAACATGCAGTTGCCCTCCTTGTAGGCGAATTCTGCCATCCATATGCAATGCAACTTTCTCACTGTGTGTCACCAGCAATAAGGTACATTCTAATTGACGGGCCAAAGAGGTCAGCAAACGCATCACCGCTTCTGCATTACGCTCATCTAAACTTCCCGTCGGTTCATCGGCTAACAGAATT